>CAYNED010000036.1:0-16851 GCA_964396135.1 uncultured Neorhizobium sp. | reverse complement strand
TCCTGGTTGTGACGGACCCTACCAAAATCTGGAGGAAGTTCAGGGGCTCAGGTCATGACGGCTATTGCGTGCTGCATTCTCGCAAACTGCAACTCACTGGCTGCGTTCAGCAGCGAGATCGGCGAGCCCGCGTAACGCTCTCCCGTTCTGGGTTCTGCGTCCTTGAGCTTGTGGTCGTCTCCCCGTGCGCTGCCCACCCTGTTCGAGCGGTTGCGGTGTCGTGGATTTGATCTTCTCCACCAGATAGAGAGCGAGTGCGCAACTCTCTTCGTGGAGTAACAAGGCTTTGCTGGCGGTGGAGAGTAATTGTCCTGCAGGTCCGACCTTAGACATCAAACCACAGGTGAGGCGATTGGGCGTCAACTGCTGCTGGTCGTCGCGCAGATGAAGAAGAGGGCAGTGGTGATTTAACGTCGCCCCTCGCCTCCGTGTTGAAGTAAGTCGACTCCGGCATCCGTGCTCACACGCGTTCACCAATGATGATGGCGGCGGATTCGAGATGGAACCCACTCAGCGAACGCCCGAAACCATTCGCGCCGAAGGAGCCACCTTTGCTTGGATACAGGGTACCCGGAGAGATGTCGTAGCAGATCGGGGTGCTCGTTGGTAAAGCGAGACCTTCCAACCGACATGTGGAATACCGGTTGCAGTCAGAGTTATCGGGCAGGGGGCCCTCCCGATAGCTTCTCAGACGGAAGTGCTCCCGTTCTCTACATCAGCCAGGCCGGCAGGAACAGGACGATCTGCGGGAACAGGATCATCGCTACCACCAGCGCCAGAACAGCCGCCGCCAAAGGCAGCATCTCGATCGTGTATTCCTTGTAGGAGCAGCGCAGAATGCCGCAAACGGTAAACATCGAAACCCCAACCGGCGGGGTCATGCCGCCAAAGGTGACCAGCGTCATCATCACCAGACCGAAATGGACCGGATCAATACCGGCAGCGGTAATGACCGGCACCAGGATTGGCGTCAGCAGCATGACGAGAACCGTCGCTTCGATCAGCATTCCCAGAACCAGCAGGAAGCCTGCGATGACGAACAGGAGAACGGTGGGATTGGTGATGGCGATGAGCGAGAATTCGGCGATGGTCTGCGGTACCCGTTCAAAGGTGATCACATAGCCAAAGGCCCCTGAGAAGAGGATGATCAGCATGATCATGCCGATATCACGCACACTGCGGACCAGGGCATCGATCAAGGCTGAAACCGTCAGTTCGCGATACACCACGAACCCGATGAACAAGGCGTAGGCCACGGCGAAACCACCGGCTTCGGAAGGGGTGAAGAAGCCAAAGCGAATGCCCACAAGAAGCCAGACGGGAAAGAGGATCGCCCAGAAGCTGTCTTTGAAGGCGACCCATACTTCGCGCAGGGTGGGAAGCCGATCGTTTTCCGGCTTATAGCCGCGGCGATAGGAAATGCCCCAGGTGGCAAACATCAGAACAATCGTCAGCAGAACGCCTGGGACGACGCCCGCGATGAACAGACGGCCGATAGAGACCTCACCCAGGTATCCATAGAGGATCAGCCCCAAGCTGGGAGGCAAAGTCGCGGTGATGAGTCCACCGATCGAAAGAACGGCGGCGGTAAAGCCGCGGTGATAGCCCTTCTCCACCATGGGTTCGCCAAGGATACGAGACTGCATGGCAGCGTCGGCGACCGCCGAGCCTGAGACGCCACCCATCAAGGCGCTGAGGATCAGGGTTGATTGTGCAAGGCCGCCCCGCATCCAACCCGCGACCGTGGTGGCAAGGCTCACCAAGCGTGGGGTGATGCCGGAACTGTTCATCAAATTCCCGAGGAGGATAAACAGCGGCACGGACAAAAGGGGGAAGGATTGGCTCGCCGCAACAATGCGCTGTGCCGCCGTGCTGTCGGGAAGGAAGACAGACGGCAGCAGAAAATATGCAGAACCCGCAATGCCGATCGCGAAGGCGACAGGCATTCCAATACCGATAAGGGCAAGCGCGCCGATCAGGATCAATGTGGAAATCAAAGGGGATACTCCTCGGCATCCGAATCTGGTTCTAGCACCCCGCCCAAGCCGCGCAGGGAAAGCCGCCTCAGCGTCGAGATGATGAGCAACACGGCACCGACGGGAAGGGCAAGTGTGACGATACCATAGCTGAGGCCGGCTCCACCCAGTTCACGGGACCAGTTTCTGATCGCCAGGTTGAATCCGTGCCAGGCGATCCAGACAAGAAACAGGAGGATCAGGATGGTTGAAAAGAGAGACAACCCACGGCGAACTGGCTGAGAAACAAGATCAGGCAGGGCAGTCACCCGAATATGCTCCCCGTGACGCATGCAAAGGTCGGCCCCAAACATGCAGGTCCAAAGGAGAAACAACTGGGCGAACTGGGGTGCCGAGGTAACGGGCAAGCCAATCGATCGTCCGATCGCTGCTACGAGAACCGCCACCACCGTTGCTGAGAGCAGCAGAAGTGCCAGAACGGTCTCTATCCTATCATATAGCCGCCACATACCGTTTCCTTAGAAAGTTTACAGAGGGCCTTTGGTAAGGAGCGCGGTACCCGCGCTCCTTAAGCTCGTCAGGTCTTAGTCTTGCGGGAGGTAAGGCTTGAGGGCTTCGCGCGCCTCGACAAGTCCAACCTCTTCATAGACCTTGGTGGTTGCTTCCCTGAAGGGTGCCAGGTCAACCTCGTTGAATGCCACACCCGCCTCTTCCATCATCGCCTGGACTTCTGCAAGCTTGTCCGCCGTCATGCGCGTGGCCTCGTCGCCTGCAGCCTTCAGTTCCTCATCGATGATGGTGCGGATGTCCTCTGGCAAGGAAGCCCACCACTGTTCCGACGTCGCAAGGCCGGTGAACAGCTGGATGTGATTGGTAAGGGCGACATTCGTGCTGACTTCCTGAAGCTTGATGCCCGCGGCACCGGTCAATTGCGCTTCGGCACCGTCGATGGCGCCGAGTTGAAGCGCCGAGTATACTTCAGACCAGGCCATGGGCGCAGGTGTCGCCCCCATGGCGCTGACGGTCGCGATCCAGCTCGGTGCATCGATCGTGCGCACGCGAACGCCGCTGAGATCGGCCGGCTTTTCGATCAGCTTCTTGGTGAACATCTGCCGCGTGCCCTGGAACCAGTTGTAGTTCAGCAGGCGCAGTCCGGCATCACTGGCGAGACCTTCGACCCACTCCTGGTAGATCGGAGAGTCTGTGATCGCTGCGTACTGGGTGTAGTCATTCACCAGATATGGCGCGGACAGAATGCCGAGTTCCTTTTTGAAGGGTGCAAGGCGTCCCGCGTCAACGAGCACGGCAATCGGCGCCCCGTTGCGGATCTGTTCGAGGACGTCGTTGTCTTCACCGAGTTGCGAACTAGGGTAGATGGATACGTCCACCCGGCCTTCCGTCCGCTCCTCGATCTTCTTCTCTGCGCCTTGCATGGCGATAACCAACGGGTCTGTCACCGGTTGCGATGTCGACAGGCTGAACTGGAATTCTTGTGCCGCTGCGCCTCCCGCCAGCAGTGCAAGCGCTCCTGCCAGTGCAGTTGATCTTACGAGTCGGTTCATCATGAGGTTTCCTCCCTTGGTGATGATGAAGTCATTGCGAATGCTTGCGCTGCAAGTCCCAGAGCCCAGCGCGGGCCCCTTCCGTAACAAACAGAAGTACGTGGTAGATCAGTCGGCTCAGCGCCTCGGCTGAGAGAACTGTGCCGGATCCATTCAACTGGTTGACCCAGGTCAGGCGGTCCGGTGCGAAGAAGCGGCCAAAGATCAATCGCTCAAGCTTGCGCGCGCGTTCGCCTGCGCCGTGCAGGCCCTGGGTGTGCTGGATGCAAGCGAGCTTGCCCATCTCGGTGATTGGCCACAGAAGGTGACTGGTCTCGACGGGCCTTCCCTCAGTATCAACCGCATCATAGGGTGCGCCATCCAGTGGCCCGCCGTCCCGCCTGACACCATGACGGTCGGCAAAGGCCGCCATCCTGGCGGCATGTTGTCCCGCGTCCTTAGTCCCGCCCAATTCACGGTAACGAAGCAGGAGCCACGCCCATTCGTACTGATGGCCCGGTTCTCGTCGAAAGCCTTCGGAGGCTTGCAGCGCCGACAAATCATGCGAAACGAATTCGCGCACGGCTCCCGTTGCAGGATCGATGAAAAAGTTCTCGGCAAGCGTCACATACTGGTCTGCCCGTTCCAGCCAAATCCTGTCGCCGGTCATCTCGAAGGCCTGAAGTACTGCCTCCAGCATGTGCATTTGCGGATTTTGCGCTCTCTGGTCTCCCGGACGTGCTCCGGTGAGTGCCATTTGGTCATCTTCGAAAAGAGCGCCTGTCCCAGGCTCGCTCAGTGCCTCGATGAACTCCCACAATTGGGAGACCATGTGCGCCTCGACCGCGGAGGGATCCGCCTTGCGCAATGTCGTGAGAGCGAGAAGAGCGAAGGACTGATCGTAAGCCCGGAAAAGATTATCCGCCGGATCCGTGCTTGCACGACCATCATATTCGACCGCGAAACGATAGCCGCCCTGGCAGGAGCGTAAATAGGTCGTCATGAAGCCGCTGACATCTCGTGCAGCGGCCAGCAGGGAAGCATCCCTCGTGTGAAGATAAAGGTGCGCAAGCGAAAAGACGGTCCGCGCTTGGGCCAGGGTTGATTTCTTCTCTCCTTCGACGGCGCATCCCTTTTGATCCAGGCGCTGCACGACACCCCCATGATCGCGATCGCGCGCGCGATCGATCCAGGCAGGCACGAACTCGGTGGCGAACTTGGTGGCCGTTAGCATCAACTCGCCTCCGATAGACTTGCTTCGAAGAAATCGGGGAGCGCTTCGGCGATCACGGGAAGATCATCGAGGATCTGGCGCAGATGTGCGCGCATGACCTTCTCCGCGGCATCGGGATCGCGCGCCCGGATCGCGTCAACGATATGTACGTGCTGTTGAAGAAGCTGGTCGCGTGGGAAGTGCCGCGCATTGAGATATCGCATTCGGTCCATCTGCGTCTTGAGCGGCTGAAGGATTTCCCAGCTTTGGCGTTGCCCGGCAGCTTCCGCGAGCCGCCGATGAAACTGCTCGTCCAGTGCCAGAAACTTTTGGGGATCCGGCCCCTCCAGAACCTGTTCCTGGGCCGAGAGATTAGTGTCAAGATCCTCAAGGAGTTGCTTGTCGCCGGTTGCGGCCACCAGTCGTACGATGTCGGCTTCTACGGCTTCGCGAACAAATCGGGCAGAGGTTACGGCATCAACGCGAATTCGGCTGACATATGTGCCCCGCTGCGGCCTGATCTCGAGAAGGCCTTCCTCGGCGAGCTTGATAAAAGCCTCGCGGACGGGCTGACGGCTTACGTTGAAATGACCGGCAAGGTCCACCTCGGAGAGGCGGGCGCCGGGCAGCACCTCTCCCCGCAATATCCACTCGCGAATTATACGCCACAATTGCGGACTGAGAGCTCCCTCAGGAGCAATCCTGGCGGGCACAGGAAATTGTATTCCAGCGCGTGTGTTCATGTTCATAAGCTCCACCCATGGAGAACCTGAACCCTACTAGCATACTAGTCAACCCCCTTTCAGGATGTTACCACCTTGGTGACGTAAGATAGAGGAGAGGGCAAATGCGGCAGACATGGCGGTGGTTTGGGCCACAGGACCGGGTGTCCATTGATGACATGATGCAGGCCGGTGTCGAAGGGGTCGTCTCAGCCCTTCACCATGTACCGACCGGCACCGCATGGGCTCCGGAGGAGATCGAGAAGCGGCAACTTCAGATCGCAAAGATGAAAGACGGGGCGCCTTCCCGCTTGGCATGGGAGGTTGTCGAGAGCATTCCTGTATCCGAAGATATCAAGCGGCAGACAGGTGATTGGAAGAACCATGTCCAAGCCTGGAAGGCGACGCTTGCGAACCTGAGTTCGGCAGGAATCCAGACCGTTTGCTACAATTTCATGCCGGTGCTGGATTGGACACGCACGGCTCTTGCCCACCGCCTCGCCAACGGCGCGACATGCATGCGGTTCGACCTGATCGATTTCGCCGCCTTCGACATCCACATTCTGCGCCGCGAGGGGGCTGTGGAAGGCTTTCCCGAAGAAGTCGTCAAGCTTGCCGAAGAACGGTTCGCGCAGATGTCAGACGATCGCAAGGAGGAATTGGCGCGAAACGTCGTCTTTGGCCTTCCGGGAGCGGCGGAGAATTTCTCCCTCGACGATGTTCGAAATCATCTTTCTCTTTATGCGGATATTTCCGAGGATCGCCTGCGGCAGCACCTGATAGACTTTCTTTCGGAAGTGGCGCCAGTTGCACAATCCCTTGGCATGCGCTTGTGCTGCCACCCGGACGATCCACCGTTTCCCCTGCTCGGCCTGCCGCGCGTGATGTCCACCGAAGCGCATTACCGTACGGTGCTCGATGCGGTGAACCTGCCGTCGAACGGCGTAACATTATGTTCTGGATCACTCGGCACGCGTCCGGATAATGACCTGCCCGGGATGATGGAGCGGCTGGGCGATAAGGTACATTTCCTTCATCTGCGGAATGTTACCCGCGAGAGTGACGATATCATGGGAAGCTTCTACGAGGCCGAGCACCTGGGAGGCGGAACGGACATGGTTGCATTGATTGCCGCCGTGCTCCGAGAGGAGGCGAAACGTCGTGAAGCTGGACGAGCGGACGCCTCGATTCCCTTCCGTCCCGATCATGGCCAAGACATACTGGATGATCTAGGCAGGTCTGCCCAACCCGGTTATCCGGCAATTGGACGCCTGAAGGGACTGGCGGAACTGCGGGGGATAATCACTGCGCTTTCTCATCCGGTAGAGGGACTTCACCGGAGGTGAGCGCAATGGTGCTGAGCGACCGGCCACAGCCGTTTGATACCAGCGAAGTCCACTGGTAGGCTTTGCGTTTCTGCGGCTTCCCCATTCGGATACAAAAGAACTGGCGATAGCAGTTCGAGATCAAGACGCCATAATGACTTGCTATAGGTTCAATGTGATTCTTGAACGGGAGCGGAATTCATGTCGAAGACGGTACTTGTGGTGGGTGGTGCCGGCTATATCGGGTCTCATACATGTCTGCTGCTGGCCGAACGCGGATACCAGCCGGTGGTTTTCGACAATCTTTCCAACGGTCACTCGGAGTTCGTGAAATGGGGGACGCTGGAGACCGGCGATATCCGCGACGCCAAGCGCCTGAACGAGGTGTTCGCGAAGCATAGGCCAGATGCCGTTCTTCACTTCGCCGCGCTCATCGAGGTGGGGGAGTCGGTCAAGGATCCAGTCGCCTTCTATGACAACAATGTTGTCGGCACCCTCACATTGCTTGCTGCGGCCATGGCGGCTGGCATTGAAGCCTTTGTCTTCTCCTCGACCTGCGCTACCTACGGATTACCTGACTACGTCCCGATGGACGAGTCCCACAAGCAGGCACCAATCAACCCTTATGGCCAAACAAAGCTGATCGTGGAGCAGGCACTCCGCGACTACAGCACTTACAAAGGCCTCCGCTCCGTCACGCTGCGCTACTTCAATGCCGCGGGGGCAGATCCGCAGGGGCGGATCGGCGAATGGCACACACCGGAGACGCACGCTATCCCGCTGGCGATTGAGGCGGCGCTCGGTCGCCGCTCATCCTTCAAGATCTTTGGCAGTGACTACGACACTCGCGACGGCACCTGCGTGCGCGACTACATTCATGTACTGGATCTGGCCGATGCGCATATCCGCGCTGTCGACTACCTGCTGGAGGGCGGCGAGACAGTGGCGCTCAACCTGGGAACAGGTACCGGAACGACGGTCAAGGAACTGATCGACACCATTGCATCAGTTACCGGGAGGGTATTTCCTGTCGAACTAGCAGATCGACGCGCGGGCGATTCAACCTCCCTCGTTGCCGACAACGAAAAGGCCAGGCAGGTGCTGGACTGGCGGCCGGTGAGAGACCTGGAGGCGATTGTACGGTCGGCATGGGACTGGCATTCTAAGACAAACCATTGACGTACTATCTCCTGCCGATTTTCTTGCCGGTGTGCGAGATATGCCACTTTCCTGCGGCCGATCCCTTCCCATGTCCCGTTCAGTGAAACGCCCAGTATGATCCGGGCATGGGTTCAGAGAATTGCGTCTGATGATCCTCGCTGATGGAGCAAGTCCTCTCCCCGTAACGGATGTTTGCATCATTGGAGCGGGTCCTGTCGGCCTGGCCCTCGCGTTCAAGCTGGAGGAGCTTGGTTGCACAGCTCTCGTGCTGGAAAGCGGGCCTGGTGCACCAGACAGCGGTACCACGGAATTCTCGGCCGGCAATCATGCAGGGCCTGGCGCGGCGACATCTCGGGGGATTGGTGGGACGTCTGCGTTGTGGGGCGGGCGTTGTGTCACACTGGATGGTCTGGACTTTCAAAAACGGGATCATGTCGCCAACTCCGGCTGGCCGATCCCACACTCCAGCATTTCTCGCCACTATGCCGAGGCGTTGGGATTCCTGCAGGCCAGCAGTGTCTCGCTGCCGCCGCTTGCACAGGAGGAGGATGCCGAATTCACCATCGACGCTGTCGAACGCTGGAGCGAAACCCCTGCGCTCGGGCCTGTGTACGAGCCGAGGCTGGCCCAATCTGAAAACGTCACTCTCGTCACGAATGCCGTGGTGAGCGAGGTCGTGCTGGATGAAGAAAAAATACGCGTCCGCGGGCTACGTCTGCTGGGGCGGCCGGATCTGATGACACCGGGCTTGGTCGTTATCGCGGCGGGAGGCCTTGAAACGGCGCGGCTTCTCCTCGCGCTTCAGAAGTTCGGTGGCGATGCACTTGGAGGCACGGAAAGCGCTCTGGGACGCTTTTACCAGGGCCACCTCACCGGATATCTTGCAGTCGTTGATCTGGCTGATCAGGACGTCGCCCGCCACCTCTCCTTTGCAACAGATCAACAGGGTGGCCTGTATCGCAGAAGGCTGCAGCCCAGCCGAAAGTGTCAGGTCAACGAGCAGTTGTTGAACATTGTATTCTGGCTTGATTCCATCTCGATCTCAGATCCCGCTCATGGTTCCGGAAGCCTTTCACTGCTCTATCTTTTTCTGAAGGCAACCGGGACCTACCGGTGGTTCTCCCATGGATTGGCACCGCGTTCAGGGCCGGAACAAGAGGGAGAGGTGTGGAGGCATCTGAGGAACATCAGCTTGCGCGGTGCCTCGCTGGCAAAGATGATCCGCATGCTGAGGCGTGGCTGGAACAGAGGCAGACACGGGTCGCTGGTCAATCCCGCCGGGCGATATCTTTTACGATATCATGCCGAGCAAGCACCCAATCCGGAGAGCCGCGTATCATTGGGTCATGCTGACGGGAGCGCATCGAACTTGCAGGTGGATTATCGGGTCGACGATCAGGACATCCTCTCCGTTCTGCGTGCACATCATCTTCTTGACCAATGGCTGCGGGCGAAGGGTTACGGGAAACTGGAGTATCTCCGTCCGGAGGACGAGCGCTTCCAAAGCGTCCTTGACCAGGCCTTTGACGGCTATCACCAGATCGGTCTGGCGCGGATGTCCGAGGACCCGCTGACAGGGGTCGTTGATCCAGACTGCCGAGTGCATCAGATCGACAATCTCTACCTTGCGGGCGCTTCCGTATTCCCAACCGGAGGCCATGCCAATCCGACACTTCCCGCCGTGGCTCTGGCGCTTCGGCTGGCAGAGCATCTGGCAAGCATCGTCAAGGGAAATAGCGATGTGGTGGTGCCGACGGTGTCTAAGGACCAGGCGGGCGCGTAACGGCGAAATCTGCTGCAACCCGCCGCTGTTTCACAAGAGCCTGAATAGGCTTCTCGATCAGCTCGTAGGCCGCCAGCCCTAGCGCGATGCCTGCAACTATTCCGCAAACTAGAACGAGGACGGGAGGAAGACCTAGATAGATGCCGCCCTTGACCACAACCGAGAGCGCCAAGGTATGCCAGAGATAAATGGAGTAGGACGCATCCCCGACATAGGCCGGCAAAGGCATGTTGGGCATTTGCCTATGTGTTTCTATGGCGAGAACGCCCGCAACCAGAAGGATTGACAGCGGGCCACAGGTCCATGCGTCGAATTCGAGGCCTCCGAAATGCACGAACGCGAAGCCGCAAAGGGACCCCCCGATCATGAATCCTCCGACGAACGCAGGCGGCAAGGCGCGCCGCAGCCACAGTCTTGCGAGCCATGCGCCGGCGGCAAATTCGAGGATCAGAGGCGCGGTGTAGAACGCGACAACGGAATTGCCTTCGTCAATGATCCGGCCTGCAAGAACAAAGAGGGCAAGCGAGCCAGTCAGCAAGGGGAGCCGTCTTCGCGCCGGGACCAGAAGAACGGCCGCAAACAGCAGATAGAAGAAGATCTCGTAGTTTAATGTCCAACCTTGAACCAGAACCGGCCATAAGTGGCCGCCGTTCGGTGACGGGACAGGAATGAATAGAAACGATCCAAGAACATGGAGTGGCTCGATCTTCAGGTTGGGGAACAAGCCGGCAGTTGCACCTGCCAGCATGATGATCGTCACAATCCAATAGCTGGGGGCAATGCGCAGCAACCTGTCGCGCAGGAATGACAGTGGCGTCAGGGCCCTGCGATCGCCGATCACCATCATTATGAAGCCACTGACGACAAAGAAGACATCGACGCCTGCCGCGCCGATCGCGAAGTTGAACCCGGCACGCTCTGCCGCGTGAAAGGCGACAACCGCAGTTGCCGCAAAGGCGCGAAGATATTGTATGCCATAGAGCGTGTTCATCCGCCCGGCAGCCATGGCGTTGGGAACTGAAGAAGCAGACATTCAGCTCAAGCCTACGTGCGTGTGGATCGCTCGCTGAACGGGATAGTCGGAGGAGGGAGCGGCAGCCCGAGTAAAGTACGGGCGTTGCGCCAAGGTGAGCCTGCCTGCTGCGAAATAAAGCAGGAAGGAACCGACGTGATAGGGGTGCATGATGTCGATCTCAACAAAGGACCGGACCAGAAGCAGCGCGATGACAAGAAACAGCAATGATGCTTCAGGGGCGCGCTGAGAGCTGATCAGATGGCGCAGGTGCCCGACGAACGGCCGCAACAGGACGAGAACCAGCAGAAGCGTTCCCAACACTCCCGTCTCCACGACTGCTTCAATATAGGTGTTGTGAAAATGAAAACCGCTGCGAGACGCGATGAAGAAGTCGTCCCATAGTCGCTCCGCATCCGGAAAGCCGGGCACCCAATAGCCTTGATAACCAACACCGAACCAAGGCGCTTCGCCGGCTGCCGCCAGACCCTGCTGCCATAGATATGTACGACCGGTCAGCGTGGAATCCTTGCCAAATACCCCAAGCACGGCGTCCATGGCACCAAACTGCAGAGCGACAGCCGCGCCAGCGATCGCCGCTACGAGCCCAGCGAGAAAGACCATTATTCTCTGCTTTGGGGCAAGGAAGCCGGCGAGCTGCAATGCACCGCCTGCGGCGATGATGGCCAGCGTGGTGATCACGGACGTCGCGGACTGGGACGCAAAAAGACAATAGGCCGATAACAAAGAAATGCAGACGGAGAGGGCCAACCAAAGCCCGCGCGCGCGAAAGACAAAGCAGGTGGTGAAGGAGAACAGGATGCCGAGCGAGGCGTAGAGACCAAGTTGGTTTTTGGAGGAAAAGGCGCCGACAAAGCTGTAGCTGCCGTCAAGCGCATCGTAGTGGTAGCTGCCGGCGACGAGCGAGTAGGCAAGGACGATGGCGCTGCCGACCATCGCGCCACGCGAGAGCGTTTCCGCGGCCAGAACGCGCATGGCAATCAAGGCGCAGACGACATGGGTGAAGTACTGGATGGCGGTGCGAAGCGATGTCGCGGGGGCGGCGGACCAGAAGCTCGACAGGAGGCAGATAATCGAGAAGGCGAAGATCCAGCCATAGCGCGAGTATCTTCCGAGCACGCCCTTGTAATCCAGGAGGATCAGCGGAAGCCAAAGTCCATAGTACAACAGGATGCTGATCGGGCCGAATCGCGTCGAATAGGCGAAGACGAAAAAGGAAAGCGCCAAGGCACTCAGCCCGAAGGCCTGGTTGTGCCGTGGGTCCACGATGATCGCCTTTGCAATCCTCATCAGGACCTCACTGCATCAGGACTTCTGAAGCGACCTTCACCACATCACCGGGCTTGAGGGCGCTAAACTCCTCCACAGCGACCTCCTTCGGGCCGTTCCCATCGTCGCGTACCACAACATATTTGATGGAAGCTGCCGTTGCGTCGAACTTCAGCGCCTCAGCGGATTGAGAAAGTGCCTCCGACATCAGCTGCCGGCTCGTCGCCAGTTCCAGCTCCAGCTTTTCCAGTTCCGCTTCGGTATCCTGCAGTTCCTTTGCCCGCTGTGCTTCCCAATCATTGCGCAGGTTAATCTCGTCCTGGTTTGCCTTGCTGATGTCCTGCTTGGCACGAAGCGAAGCGGTGTCGATGTCCAGCAACGTCGACTCGACATCGGCCGTCCGTTCCTCGATGGAGAGTCGACGCTGGCTTGTCGCAAGTCCCTGCTCGCTCAGCCGCGAAATCCGTTCCCTGTCCCGCTTGACCAGCTCCAGCTGCTCTTGCTGTGTTTCGGCCTTCTGACTCAGCGATTTTACCTCGCTCTCGAGCAGCTCTCGAAGATCGGCGAGAGCTTGCAGCTGGAGCTCGTAACGCTCGCGGCGAGACTTCATCAACGCTGTCTCGCTGGCAAGCAGCGCCTGGGCATTTGGAGCTTTCTCCAGTGATGGCGGCATTGCAATTTCGTCGCTGCCCTGGATTTCCGCCAGAAGCCGTGCCTTGCGCGCGATCAAGCGGCCGCGCTCACTGCCGAAGACCGCCGCATTTCCACTCGCGTTGATGAAGTCACGAGCAAAGCGTTGCCCGGCATCGGAGCGTCGAAGCCCGCCAGCCAGACTCACCGCTTTGAGAACCGTCATGTTCGGCACGAAAGGATATTCGCCGGGGGTCGTGACATCTCCCGTCAGGTAAACCGGTCGAAACTTTGCAATCTCCACGGATGCGGAGGGCTCGGTCCTGAGGGCGAACTTGTTTTGAAGTCGTTGAGCGATGTCGTCTGCCACTTCGGCTGTGGTTTTCCCCGCAACCGCTAGCTCGCCAATGAAAGGCAGCGATATCGTGCCGCCCGGACCAACGGCGTAGTCGCCGCCGATCACGCCCCAATCCTTGACGCTACCTTCTGCCGGCTGCCACTCCGCCACCCGGATCTTCAACTGGTCCATAACCCCGAGATGATAGACCAGCTCCTCTGCTTTGGCCGGTAAAGCTGCCGCCAGAGCCAGGGCAGATGCGAATACGCCGACGGCTGTTAGGCGTCGACGCGTTGAAGGCGTCTTACTGCGCATCTCTTTTCCTCGTCTGTCAAATTGGTCGCCGGAGCCTGAAAGAGCGGCGATCACAAGCGTCGCCATGTGGGCGATCGTTCAGTAACTGCCGCGCGACAAGCAGACCGCCGGGATGGTCTTGGCGATGATGAGGACATCCTGGATCAGCGACCAGTTTTGGACGTAGTGGGTGTCGAAGGCGATCCTGTTCTCGTAGGAAACGTCGTTGCGCCCGCTGATTTGCCACAACCCCGTCAAGCCCGGCCGGGTGCTTAGATAATAGACGGCATGCGAATCGTAGATGTTCAGCTCCTCGTCCACCACCGGACGCGGACCGACCACGCTCATTTCGCCGCGCAAAATGTTGATGAGCTGGGGCAACTCATCCAGGCTCAGCTTACGAAGAACCGTTCCGACAGTTGTGACCCGCGGATCGATCCGTAGCTTTCTCGTCCTGCGCCACTCCTCTGCGGCAGCCGGATCGGCTTTAAGATGAGAGCGCAAAACCTCATCCCCGTTTGGCACCATGGTGCGGAACTTGAGGCAGTGGAAATAGCGGCCGTTATGACCTACCCGACGATGCCCATAGAAGGCGGAGCCGCCGTCGGAGAATTTCACGAGCGCCATGATCAAAAGAAAGATCGGGCTGAAGATGATGAGCGCGATCACAGCGGCCGTGATGTCAAAACTTCGTTTTGCGACTCCTCCGGTGGCAAAGCTGGAAGGGGGACTGTCATTTAGCAGGAACGGAGATCCGGCCGAACGTGTCGCTGACTTCATGGATCATTCTCCATCTACGTGGGCGATTGGTCGGTTTGCCTTGCGGCGTGTCGTGCGGCTACAGAGATGATAAGTCTGTGTTCAGAATTTGGTAGCCCGTTAAAATTCTTGATAAGTTCACGCGAGCAATGGGGGTGTCCAAACGGGTGCAAAAGTTATGAAGAATCCAAAACTCCTATGCCAAATCTAGGTATAAACAAAGAACCTAATGATTTAATATTGACACATTTCAATATAGGACTTGAACATCTTGTGAGTTTTCTAATGACGCTTCGGTTGAGGCGTCAGTTATTTAGCGGTTGTTGATCCAATTTAAGCCTGTGGAAGCTAGCAGGACAGACATTGGTCAGGTGGATGTTGCATTGCAATACGTTGCTGCGGTGCACTGGTTGTGCTGCGCTGAGGCGACACGTGCGTAACAAAAGTTGATAGTCCGGAGCTTTCCAAGCTCCCTCTCACGCCGAAAGCAGCAAGGACTACCGCGAAGCGAGCATGAAGGTGCTGAACCAGAGGCAGGTTGCAAAGCTTCCGGAGCCACTTCGCGCGGCGCCGCCGCAAGCTTGCGGCGCTAACTTACGAAAGTTTCATCTCTTGCGCGCATATTCCACAGTCGTACCAGTGTACCTGTGACGCTCGATATGCTTCAATGATCGGAGAGGAGCCAGCAGACAATCCAAGATCTGAACTCCGGGAGGGTAATTGATGTACGCGCCGCGCGTTTTTCTTAGCATGGTCTGCGTCCTGCTGGTTTTCGCAGCGGTAGCTTACTGGCTGAGCGGGTCTGTCTCCACCGTAATTCTTGCAACAATTGTTTGTGCAGTGCTGCTCCAGGTTGGATACTTTCTCGGTATTCTGTTCATGGTGCGGCAAGAGAAAAGAATGCGCGACCAAGGCGTCGAGCGTGCCGCGAAAACAGCTGGAGAGGTTCACGCCAGAGACGATATCCATGCCGATGTTGCTAGCCGCTAGAGCGAGTTTCGTCCGGTTGTAGCCACCGTTCCACATCCCTGTCATTTTCCTGGCATCTAGTGCTGCTTGGAAAACTGGATGGAGAGAACGGATGTCGGAGCACCTCCCTGACGCCATATGTGTAATCATCGCGGCCAAGAACGCAGCATCCACTGTCTTGACCGCAATATCTTCCGCCCTCTCTCAGTCCGCGGTCGCCGAATTGATCGTTGTCGATGACGGGTCTACGGACCAGACTGCTGCAGTTGCCAAAAGCGGCGACGACGGCACAGGCCGCCTCCGCGTCCTCTCGCTGCCTCTCAATCGAGGACCAGCAGCCGCAAGAAACTATGCAATCGCCCACTCCAGTTCGCCGCTGATCGCCATTCTCGATGCGGATGATTTTTTCTTTCCCGGCCGCTTCGAGGCGATGCTTCAGCACGATGACTGGGACCTCATCGCCGACAACATCGCGTTCACGCGGCAGACGACAGGCCTAGATGGGCCGGATGCGTTTCAGGCGCGGGCACGCTCTCTGTCCACGCTGGATTTCATCGAAGGGAATATCACTCAACCCGGGCTCCGGCGGGGCGAGATCGGCTTCCTCAAGCCCGTCATGCGACGCAGCTTTCTGGAGCGCCACGGCTTGCGCTACAACGAAGACTTACGGCTTGGCGAGGACTACGACCTGTATCTTCGGGCGCTGGTAAAGGGCGCTCGTTACACGATCATCGAGCACTGCGGCTACGCGGCAGTGGTCAGAGCCGATTCCTTGAGTGGGCGGCACCGAACCGAGGATCTCAAGCGCCTTTATGAGGCGGATGCCGCCGTACGTAAGACATCGGCGCTGTCTGCCGAGGTTGCGGCCGCACTCAAGCGACATGAAAATCACATCCGTGACCGCTATGCGCTTCGGGCATTTCTCGACAGCAAGAAGCAGGAAGGAATAGCGGGCGCGTTTCGGTATGTCCTGCACCATCCGGCCACCGCGCCCGCCATCGCGGCAGGCATAGTGAGGGACAAGACGCACCGGTTCCGGCAGAAGCAACCGGCTGCGGCGCCGGAAACCGGCTACCGATATCTACTGCCGGGAATCCCCGCGGCTCAGAAGTAGTCTCGCCGGACCCCGTCTAGAACCTCATAAAAGCGTGACTTTAGAGACCGTAGCGCGCCATCGTTGCTGAGTTGCGGCTCCTCGCGACTTGCCTGCCACAGGGCAAGCACCGAAGGTGCAGCCAGCAACTGCTTGGCTCTCCCTCTTATTCCCCGTTGAGAAGGGGCCGGGCGATCCAGAACATCACCCGGTGCTGCCTCCTCCGTATTGGAAGGAGATGAAGTTTCGCCTTCACCGAAGGAAAAGCCCCAGAACCGGGTCTTCTTCGCGATGGCTTCCGCCCGCGTCGACACGGGAACGAGACGAGGCCTGTAGGATACGCCAACACTGGTAGCCCAGTCGTTCCACTTGAAGTCATTGATCGAGGTGGATGTGGTAACCGCCACCCAAGGAACTCGGAACGCATCGGCAAGGATTGCTCCGTGCATGGACTCGGCAACCACCGTCTCCGATTGCGCGATGTGTCGGATGACCGACTTTGCCTCTCCGCGCGGATCGAGATACGTCAGTCCTGCAGGTTGGCACACGAGGTCCCACATGCCGAATTCCGCAGATTCCCAGTGCGGGATGAACGTCTTCTTGTAAAGCTTTGGCAGGTTCTGAAATTCTGGCATGTCGCTGATCAAGACTGCCGGGTCCACAATCCCTTTATCGCCCGAAAGACCAAGCTTCTCTGCCGTCTTGGGGCCACGGACGCACCGGACGTCCCACTCTCGGCTGTCACT
>CAYNED010000035.1:15441-17040 GCA_964396135.1 uncultured Neorhizobium sp. | reverse complement strand
GAGCGGATCGAGATCGCAGCCGCGCGTGCCCTTGGGGAAGCGGGCAGTGCTGATCGCGATCATGCCCTTTAGAACCAAGGTAAAGAAGCGCTTGCGATCGTCCGGCACGGCACCGATTGCGACGGTGCGGGTGATGTCGGTGGTGCCATTGATGTATTGCGCGCCTGAATCGATCAGGAAGAGCTCACCCTCCTTCAGCGGCCGATCACTATCGGTGGTCACGCGATAGTGCATGATGGCGGCATGCTCGCCGGCTCCCGAAATGGTGTCGAAGGAAATGTCCTTCAGGGGGTTTTGCATCCGCTCCCCGACACGGACTCTTGCCGCTTCCAGCGCATGAACACTGCCAATTTCGGTGACGCTGCCTGTCGGCTGCTGGTCGAGCCAATGAAGGAACTCAACCACGGCCGCGCCGTCCTGCAGATGCGCCCGCGCTGAACCATCGAGCTCTGCGTGGTTCTTGCGAGCGCGCGGGAGCTTGGCGGGATCGCCAGCCTCCACAACCGTGCCGCCTGCCTTTTCCACCGCCAGGCTAAGCGCAAGCGGAGCGAGATCGGCGTCAAGCATGATGGGGCCACGCTTGGCCCAGGTCTCCAGGCGCTCGGCAAACATTTCCGGCGGCAGCTGCTCGGCCATCTGCGCGAGATAGGCCCGTACCTCAATATCGGTCTTGCGCTGATCGAGGAACAACTGCGGCTTGCCCTCCGCCGGAACGATGGCGCGCGCCAGCGGATGAGGCGTGTGGGGAACGTCATTGCCGCGGATATTGAAGATCCAGGCGACCGAGGAGGGATCGGTGATCAGCACAGCTGCCGCACCCTTCTCCTTCACCGTCGCTGCAATGGCGGCAATCTTTTCTGCGGGCAGCGTACCGGCATGTTCCTGCTTCTGGATCATCACAGCACCCAGTGGTTCCGCGGGCCGGTCCGACCACACCGAATCGAGAGGATTGGACTCCAAGAACACGAGCGTGCCGCCGATTTCCTCCAGTGCTTTCTTCAACCGCCGCACCTCCGCGGATGTGTGCAGCCAAGGGTCAATCCCAAGGCGAAAGCCCTTCGGACGCTGGCGCGACAGCCAGAGATGCGGTGGCTCGTTGACCAGGTCGCCGCCGGTGATGACGCTGCCGTCCACCTGTTCCTTGAGCTGTGTCGTGTAACGCCCATCGACAAAGACGATGACCTGCGATCGCATCACCAGCGCGATCCCTGCCGATCCGGTGAAGCCGGTCAGCCAGGAAAGCCGTTCCGCCGAAGCCGGCACGTATTCGCCCTGATACTCGTCCGCCCGCGGCACGAGAAAGCCATCTATGCCAAGATCGTCGAAGCGCGCACGCAGGGCGGAGATCCGTTCACGCGCAAATTGGGGAGAGGACTTGTTGTCGAAAGACTGGAACATGAAGACTTTCCGGCTGCTGAAGGCAAGGAGGGAAGCCGATACTAGCCGAAGCTGGACAGATTCCACCAGACCAAGCCGTATCTGCATCTCGATTGTGCATCTGCTAACACAACCTGACCAACAAGCCGGCGGCCTATGCGCCCCATGCATAACACCATTGATGCAAGCCCTCTGACTGAACTCCGAAGAAGCGCCTATATC
>CAYNED010000035.1:0-15341 GCA_964396135.1 uncultured Neorhizobium sp. | reverse complement strand
GCATAACACCATTGATGCAAGCCCTCTGACTGAACTCCGAAGAAGCGCCTATATCTGTTTCATCGAACGGGCCACGAACCAAGCCCGTGTTGAAAGGATCAAGACAATGGCTACCTCATTCTTCCGCACTGCCTTCGAACGCGTTGTCGCGGCGCGTGAACGTCAGGCCAGCCGTTACGTCAACGGCGTACTGATGAACTTGGACGACAAGACCTTGCAGGGCATGGGCACCAGCCGCGAAGAACTGCGCCGCAAGGGCGTTTCCACCTCCGGTTTCTGATCATCGGCCTGGCGCGGGATCTCCTCCCTCCTGTGCTCAAGACTGCAGAATCCGAAGTCTCCGCTTGAGCTTCTCCTCCCAAGGCTCGCGGATCAAGATCAGGGCAACCTGATCTCAAGGCGGTACCTCTCGGTGCCGCCTTTTTTGTGTTCAGCCTTAGAAGGAGATGTCAGCTTTGCACTTTTCGCAATGCTGCGGCGCGAAATAACGCCGTCGGCTAGCCACGCATCAGGTGGATGGTGACCCAGCCATTTCGCCATATCGTCCGCACGTGGCGGAGCTTGACCCCATTGTAGGCGGCCAGCACCTTCCAGCGTTGGGCCGCAAGAATACCGGATAGGATTACCGATCCGCCCGGCGCCAGATTTGCAGCAAGCTGCGGCGCCATTTTCATCAGGGGTCGGGCAAGAATATTGGCGATGATCAGGTCGAACGGGCCGTCCTGCGCAAAGGCAGGCGAGTGAAACCCGGGCGCCGTGACCAGCCGCAGGCCGGAGGCGATCCCGTTTCGCCGGGCGTTCTCCTTTGCCACTTTTACGGCCACGGGATCTATGTCGGTTGCAAGAATGGGGATGTTGCGGATCTTTCGCAGCGCGATGGCGAGCACGCCGCTTCCCGTTCCAAGGTCAAGTGCATTGCGGACAGGCCTTGCGCGAGCAACAGCGTCGATCATTTCAAGGCACCCGGCGGTCGTGCCATGGTGGCCGGTTCCGAATGCCTGGCCAGCATCGATCTCGATGCCCACGTCGTTGAGCTTTACCTTGTCGCGATCATGCGAGCCATGAACGAGGAAGCGGCCAGCGCGCACAGGCTTCAAGCCTTCCAGCGATTTGGCGATCCAGTCCACCTCTGGAATAGTCTCCCGCTCGATGACGACCTGCGGATAGACTGGCGACAGCCCTTCCAGAATCCGTTGCCGGAGTTCATCCTCCTCGTTCGCCATCATGTAGACGGAGGCTTCCCAAAGGTCGCGCTTTTCGTCGACCTCGGTGGTTCCCAGGGCGTAGTCTTCTTCCCCGAAGATCTCCGAGAGGATGCCGAGGATGCGGTCTGCATCCTTCTCGTTCGTGCTGACGTAAAGGCGGATCTCGCTCAAGGACGGTTCTTTCGGAGGATTGCGGATGGCGGGACCGATGCCACAAAGGCGGGGTCCCTTCAACCGATAACGCAGGTCAGCTCTTGATCAGGTTCTCGAGCTTCTTCACCGCCGTTTCCGGGTTCTCGCCGTATGAGATCGTCCCGGCAAAGCGGCCCCCCTCGTCCAGAAGGAAAACCGAGGCGGTATGATCCATTGTATAATCGCCCGTCGGATCCTTTTCGTCCAGCGGCACCTTCTTGAAGAACACCTTGAAGCCCTTGGCCATCTCCGTCACCTTTTCCGGCGGACCGGAAATTCCGGTAATGCGATCGGTGACGTTGGAGATGTATTGGGCAAGAAGCTCCGGCGAATCGCGCTCGGGGTCCACCGTGACGAAATAGCCCGCGAGCTTGGTACCGTCCGGGTCCACCTGATGCATCCAGCCGTTCAGTTCATAGAGGGTCGTGGGGCAGACTTCCGGACAGTGGGTAAACCCGAAAAAGACGGCCGTCGGCTTCTGCCGGAAGGCTTCCTGCGTGATCGGTTGGCCGTTCTGCGCGACAAGCTCAAAGGGAACGCCGAAGGGCTCCTCGGCGATCTGCTCCTGTGTCTGCGTCACCTGAAGGGTCAGCCAGGCAAGGACGCCGCCGAGCACCACGACGGCCGCCCACAATATGATGCGCAAAGTTTTCATGTCGTTCTCACCCATTGGTCCCGCTGCTGCGCGAGGCACACCGGTTTCGTAGGCGAAACGGCTCCAGCGAGCAAATCATTCCCGTGGCGGGAGATGCTTTGCGCTGATTTGTCCCAAGGAGACCCGGGTTCAGAGGCATCCTGGAAGACCGGCTTCGCCCAGCGTCAGAAGCATGGAGGAGCCGTAGGCGATCCAACCATAGAAGGCGGCGCCCAAAGCCCCGGCAACGGAAAGAGCCAGAAGGAGCGTCAGCGGAAGCCGGTGGTTGGACGAAACCTGTTCCATAAGCCGATGTTACAACCAAAACCCGGATGGGAAAAGGGCGAGCGGGCGGCATTAGCGGAAGCTTAACATCTCAACGCCATTCTTCCGGTGCGAAGGTGGATTCGAACGACTGCAGCTGGCGTCAGCAAGAGGCCAGCCTCCGCAACGAGCCCATGCCGACATGACGTCACCGAGGCCAACTCGTCTCCGCATCACGATCCGGACAATCCAAGGCAGCCTGAATGGCGGTATTCGCGGCGCAGACCGCGGGCCCATTGGCAGGTGGGGAAAAAGACATGAGCAACGCCATCAAGCAATCGGGAGCCTATCTCGAAATCGTCTCCTTCCATCTCGGAGACCAGGAATTCTGCATCGACATCATGGCGATCCGCGAAATCCGCGGCTGGGCGCCGGTGACACCGATGCCGCACACCCCGCCTTACGTGCTCGGCCTGATCAACCTTCGCGGCGCCGTGATCCCGGTCATCGACATGGCCTGCCGACTCGGCATGAAGATGACGGAGCCCTCGGAGCGTTCCGCCATCATCGTGACCGACATCGCCGGCAAGCTTGTCGGCCTTCTGGTGGAACAGGTTTCCGACATGATGACCATCAAGAGCGAAGACCTCCAGCCGGCCCCGGAGATCATCCCGGAAGGCCAGCGGGCCTTCTGCCGCGGCATCGTTGCGCTCGAAAAGACGATGGTCTGCTTCCTCAATCTCGACACGGTCATTGCAGACGAATTGACCCGCGAAGCCGCGTAACCCAAAAGATTGCAACGACCATGATGGGCCCGCGACGCGGGCTCATTTCGTTTCTCCCTGCGCCGTGCCTCTTTGACTTGCCGCTCCGGGAAATGCCTCTATCCTCGCAAATAACCGGGATGGGCAAGAGGAGAAAAGATGGTCGGGGAAACGGACGTCATCATCGTGGGTGCGGGCTTGGCGGGCCTCGTTGCGGCAACGGAACTGACGGATGCCGGCAAGAACGTCATCATTCTCGACCAGGAACCCGAGCAGAACCTCGGGGCGCAAGCCTTCTGGTCGCTCGGTGGCCTCTTCCTGATTGATTCCCCGGAGCAGCGCCGCATGGGAATCCGCGACAGCCTGGAACTGGCCCGCCAGGACTGGTTTGGAACAGCAGGCTTCGACCGTCCGGAGGATTATTGGCCGAAACAATGGGCGGAAAGCTACCTCTCCTTTGCCGCCGGCGAAAAGCGGGATTGGCTTCGGCAGATGGGCCATCGCTTCTTCCCCGTGGTGGGATGGGCCGAGCGTGGCGGCGGCTCTGCCACGTCCCACGGCAATTCGGTGCCGCGCTTCCACATCACATGGGGAACGGGCCCGGGTGTGGTCGAGCCATTCGAACAGCGGGCACGCGAGGCAGAAGCCGCAGGGCGCCTGCGGTTCCTCTGGCGCCACCGGGTGGACCGGCTGATCAAGTCTCGCTCCACCGTGACCGGCGTCGCCGGTAGCGTGCTTGAACCGAGTTCCGCGCCAAGAGGTGCCGAAAGCTCGCGCAAGGTTATCGGCGAGTTCGAGTTCTCCGCGCAGGCCGTGATCGTCGCGTCCGGAGGGATTGGC
Organism: uncultured Neorhizobium sp.; assembly: GCA_964396135.1. Classification (GTDB taxonomy): domain Bacteria; phylum Pseudomonadota; class Alphaproteobacteria; order Rhizobiales; family Rhizobiaceae; genus Neorhizobium. The sequence continues at coordinate 11,442 of CAYNED010000035.1, read as the reverse complement.
GGTGATCATGATCTGGTTCGCCAGAACTGGCCGGCGTGTCTCGGCCCGCCGCCTGCCCGAATGGTCGCCGGCGTCCCGAAACATGTGGATGGCCGTATGCTCGCCATCACGGAGAGTGCCGGAGGGCGCATTATCAACCGTGACCGGATGTGGCACTATACGGAGGGTCTGCAGAACTGGGATCCCGTCTGGGAGAACCATGGCATACGCGTTCTCCCAGGGCCCTCCTCCATGTGGTTCGATGCCTCGGGCACGCGCCTGCTGGCTCCGTTCTTCCCCGGCTATGACACGCTGGGCACGCTGCAGCACATCCTGTCCACCGGTCACGACTATAGCTGGTTCATCCTCAACCAGACCATCATCCGCAAGGAATTTGCGCTTTCGGGTTCGGAACAGAATCCGGACCTCACAGGCCGCGACTGGCGCCTGACCGCTCGCCGGGCAATTGGTCGGCGCGCGACTGTTCCGGTGGAAGCCTTCAAGGAGCATGGCAAGGACTTCGTCGTCGCCACCAATCTGGCGGAACTGGTGCGCGGCATGAACCGTGTCGCTGGGAACGACCTGCTGAGGTTTGAGGAAATTGAGCGGCAGATTGCGGCACGGGACCTGCAGATGAACAACCCTTACGGCAAGGACGCCCAGGTAATGGGCATCCACAACGCCCGCAGGTCCCTGGGAGACAAGCTGATCCGAACGGCGCGCCCGCATCGCATACTCGACCCGGCGCATGGCCCCCTGATCGCCGTCAAGCTCAGCATCCTGACCCGCAAGACATTAGGAGGTCTTGAGACCGATCTTTCAGCCCGTGTGCTTGGCCCGGACGGCGTCGCGATCCCAGGGCTTTATGCCGTAGGGGAAGCAGCCGGTTTCGGCGGTGGGGGGATGCATGGCTACCGCGCGCTGGAAGGGACGTTCCTCGGGGGATGCCTGTTTTCTGGCCGCAGCGCCGGACGGGCCGCGGCCGCCGCGATCGCATGAGCAATCAAGGCTTCCCCTTGGTCCAGGTGACTTCTTCGCCATAGAGCGGCACCGTCGAGATCGCCATCTTGGCAGACCCCTCGACGATCTGCCGGGAGTGAGCAAGGTAGACTAGCGTATCGTTCTGCTTGTCGTAGATGCGCTTGACCAGCAGGTCCTTCCAGATCAACGAACGGCCCTGGCGAAACACCTCTTCGCCACCGCGCGAAAGGTCGATATCGCCGATCTCGATCCGCCCCGTTTGCCGGCAGGCGATCGAGCTGTTGGAGGGATCCTCGAACCAGTTACCCTGTTTCAGCCGGTCGATGATGGAGCGATCGAAATAGGTCACATGGCAGGTGACGCCCTTTACCTCGGGATCAGCCACAGCCTCAACGATGATGTCGTTGCCGATCCAGTCAACCCCGACCTCGCCGACAACTTCGGCGGAGGCCATAGCGCCCAGACCGCTGCAGGATAAGGCGGCGGCAGAAAGGAGAAGGGCAAGGCGTCTCATGGGTCGGCACTCCGGTAAATCATCTGTGATGATAGATAAGTGCCGCGACGCCGGTTGCAAGCGAGAGGCCGCAGCCGGCTATTTGAGGCGACACGTGCAGGGCGCATAGCCGCCGGCAAAGAGCCGGCCCACTTTCATGCCGATCATCGTGGGAATGTCGCGCACGTGGGAAACGCCGAGAGACTTTGCAATTGCAATCGCTGCCCGTGCGCACACGGCAGCATCCTCGGCGGCGTTGTGGTGAGCGAATTGAAGTCCCAGATGCGCCGCAAGCGCATTCAGCCTGTGCGAGCCGAGATGAGGCCACACCTTCTGCGCCATCTTCACGCTGCAGAGATATGAGAGTTCGGGGTAACCGTGCCGATAGAGATCGAGGCAGGCGCGCCAGACACTGAAGTCGAAGGCTGCGTTGTGGGCGATCATCGTTGCCTCACGGAAGTCTTCGACGAATTCCTCCATCACCTCGGGGAACTCCGGCGCATCCTCGACCTGTTCAGGCCTGATGCCGTGAATGGCGATGTTGAAAGAGGAAAACCGCATGTCGTGCGGCCGGATTAGCCGTTCTTCGACGCGCACGACCTCGCCATCCTCGATCCAGGCAAGCCCGACGGAGCAGGCGCTGCCACGGGTTTCGTTGGCGGTCTCGAAGTCGATGGCGATGGTTTTCAAGAGGCTGGGTTCCTGGTTGGACAGCCTCTTACTCCGATTCGTGCTCTTCAAGAACCGGCTACGACGCGGCAGTTAGGCAGCCACAAGAGGATAAGGCTTCGCCAGAGCCTCAGCCGGGACACCCCATTCCTCCTTCAGCCTGTGTATCATATCGATTGTCATGGCCCGCTTGCGGTTGAGAATTTCGGACGCGCGCGATCGGGAACCTAAAAGTTGTGCAAGATCACGCTGCGTACGACCCGTCATCTCCATGAACCCGTGAAGGAAGTCGATCGGTTCTTGTTCATCCAGAGAAAAGCTCCGATTCTCAAAGGCTTCGATCAAGTCTGCCAAGATATCGAAGCGATCAGCATCCTGGCTTCCCTTCGGTGGAGGTTGCTCGAAATATGGCGCGATCTGATCGAGCGCCCATTCAAGATCCGTTTGCGTCCTGATCGGTCTAATATCCCTCATCAAATTACCTCCGGATCGATCCTGTCATACTCGGCATGCGTACCGATGAACTTGATCAGGACCCTTCGATACTCGTATGCAACATGCACGATCAGACGGTATTTATTGCCGCCGATATCGAAGATGACCCTGTTGTCAGCCACAAAATCGACTTTGGCGCCGAAGACGCGCTTTATATCCTCCGGCCCCCTCCATTGAGCATTGCTGACTGCGGCGTACCAGGTGGACAGGGGTTGCCTGGCCTGCGGGTGCCGCTCCCAAAACGCACGTAGCGTAGATTTTGCGATCACCTGCATCTCTGACCATATATTCCCACTTTGGGAACAAATCAAGCTTGAAAGCTTACCCCCCGACCAGCGCCAGCCACTCGTCCTCGTCCATGACCTGCACGCCAAGCTCCGCGGCCTTGGCGAGCTTGGAACCGGCACCGGGGCCGGCGACGACGATATCGGTCTTCTTTGAGACCGAACCTGCCACCTTGGCGCCGAGGCTCTCGGCCCGGGCCTTGGCCTCGTCACGGGTGAATTTCTCGAGCGAGCCGGTGAAGACAACGGTCTTACCGGCGACCGGACTGTTGCTTGCCGCTACCTGCTCGGCAGGCTGCGGCGTCACCTCGGCAAGCAGCCGGTCGATGACCTCCCTGTTGCGCGGTTCCTTAAAGAACTCGATGATAGCGCGCGCCATGACCTCGCCGATCCCCTCGATGCTGTTGAGGTGGTCCCAGGCCTCTCCTGAAAGGTCGGCCGCCTCCCGCATGGCCTGCGCGAAAGCATCGTAGGTACCATAGGAGCGGGCAAGCAGCTTGGCCGTCGTCTCACCCACATGGCGGATGCCAAGGGCATAGATGAAACGAGGCAGGGCGATTGATCGCCGCTCATCTATCGCATCGAACAGCTTGCGCACGCTGATCCGGCCAAAGCCTTCAATGTTCTCCAGCTTGGTCAGAGGCGACGCCTCCTGCCGCTTCTTCAGCGTAAAGATATCCGGCGCCGTCTTGATCGTGAGCGCTGCGTCCTCAGCCGCGAAGAAGAAGTCGATCTGCTTGGTCCCCAACCCCTCGATGTCGAAGGCGTTGCGTGAGACGAAATGCTTCAGGTGCTCCATCGCCTGGGCGCGGCAGACAAAGCCGCCGGTGCAGCGGGTAACCGAGTCAAGCTTGCCCGTCTTTTCGTTTCTTTCCCGCACGGCATGGCTGCCGCAGACCGGGCATTTCTTCGGGAACTCGTAAGGGACAGTTCCGGCTGGCCGCTTCTCCATCACCACATCCAGCACCTGCGGAATGACGTCTCCTGCCCGCTGGACAATGACCGTGTCGCCAATGCGAATGTCGTGCTCGTCTTCGCGGATGCGCTCGCCGGAATTGCCGATGCCCTTGATATAGTCTTCGTTATGCAGCGTCGCGTTGGTCACAACGACACCGCCGACCGTTACCGGCGTCAAGCGCGCAACCGGCGTCAATGCGCCGGTGCGCCCGACCTGTATGTCGATCTTTTCCACCTTGGTGAAGGCTTGCTCAGCGGGGAATTTGTGGGCGGTCGCCCACCGGGGGCTACGCGAACGGAAGCCGAGCCGCTGCTGAAGGTCAAGCCGGTCGACCTTGTAGACGACGCCGTCGATCTCGTAATCAAGATCCGGGCGCTTCAGGCCGATCTCGGTATAATGGGCAATGATTTCCTCGACCGAGTTCAACCGCTTCATCAGCGGATTGACGGGAAAGCCCCAGGACTCGAAGGTCTGGACCATGCCCATCTGGGTGTCGGCCGGCATTTCGGACATCTCGCCCCAGGCATAGGCAAAGAATCGGAGATTACGGCTGGCCGTTACCTTGGCATCCAGCTGGCGCAGCGAACCGGCGGCGGTGTTGCGCGGGTTGACGTAGGTTTGCCTGCCCTCCGCCGCCATTTTCTCGTTCAGCGCAAGGAAGTCGCTCTTGGTCATGTAGACCTCGCCGCGCACCTCCACTACGGAGGGCGCCCCTTGCGGCAGCGTGTTGGGGATTTCCTTGATGGTCAGGATATTGGCAGTGACGTTCTCGCCCGTCGTCCCGTCACCGCGGGTGGCCGCGTTGACGAGCTTGCCGTTCACGTAGCGGATCGACATGGAGAGCCCGTCGATCTTCGGTTCTGCGGTGAAGGCGATCGAGCCGTCGGGTAAGCGGCCAAGAAAGCGATAGACGGAATTGACAAAATCCCGCACGTCCTCGTCGGAAAACGTGTTGTCGAGCGACAGCATCGGCCGCGCATGGGTAATCGGTGCAAAGGTCGGCAGCGGGGCTGCGCCGACACGCAGAGAGGGGCTGTCGTCACGCCTCAGATGCGGGAAGCGTGTCTCGATGGCGTCATTGCGTCGCTTCAGCGCGTCGTATTCCGCATCCGAAACTTCGGGAGCGTCATGGCTGTGATAGAGCTCGTCATGGCGTGCGATCTCGGAAGCGAGAAAGGCAAGCTCGGCCGTGGCCTGTTCTTCGTTCAGCGATTCGACGGGCGTCTGCTCGGCGGCCATGCGTGTCTCACTCCAAATCTGTTCAGTCCGTTTTAGCTGAAATCGTCACAAAGCGAATGTGCCAAGTGTTGCGCAGAACATGCTTTTCCCCGAAACCTCTGCAACTTCCGTCACCATATTGATTGGATACCGCCTTGGCGATCGACACCGCAACGCTCCGAATTCTTCAACCCTCTCCCGGTATCTTCGCCTATTACGATGGGCGCATTCCAGGCAAGCGGCTCTACGCCGAGACGCCGAACTGGCTTGATGATGGCGCCTATACGCTGGGTGTCGCGTCTTATGCCATCGTCGACGCGGACGAGGCGCTGGTCTATGACACCCATATCTCGCTTCCACACGCCCGCTTCATCCGCGATCATCTCGCTGGTCTCGGCGTCAAGAAGTTCACCGTCGTTCTCAGCCATTGGCATGCCGATCATGTCGCCGGGAACGAGGTCTTCGACGACTGCGAGATCATCGCGCTGACGCTGACGGCGCGGGCGCTGGAGGAGAACCGTCAGAGGCTGGAAAGCCGCGATCCGCCAATCCGGCCGCTGGTCATGCCCAACCGATTGTTCGACATGTCCATGACGCTCCCCATTGGAAACCGGACCGTTGAACTGCACCACTTCGATATCCACAGCAACGACGGCAACATCCTTTGGCTGGCGGATGAAGGACTGCTGCTTGCCGGAGACACGCTGGAAGATCCCGTGGGTTATCTGGCGGAAGCAGATCAGTTGGCGGTGCATGTTCGCGAACTGGAGCGCATGCGCAACTGGCCGATCCGCCGGATCCTGCCCAATCATGGATCCGCGGAGCGCATCTCAGCAGGGGGTTACCCGCCGGAGTTGATCGACGCCAACAGACGATATCTGGAGCACCTGATATCAGACGCAGCGTCAGGACCAGAGGCGAATTCGCTGAGGTCCTTCATCGCCGAAGAGCTGGCGACCGGTGCGACCGACTACTTCGAACCCTATGAAGCCGTCCACCGCCGCAACATCGTTGCCATGATGAGCTTGCCGAGCAGCCGGAAGGGCGACTAACCGGTTCCGGCCAGGAGCTTCTTGGCGGCGGCGCGGGCCTCTTCGGTGACCGAGGCGCCGGCGAGCATACGGGCTATCTCTTCGGTGCGATGCTCGGGCGCCATGGTTGCGACGCGGGTGGCGATCTTGTCCGACCCCTCGCCCGCCGGACCCTTGGAAATCAGCAGGTGAGTGGCGGCACGCGCGGCAACCTGCGGCGCATGGGTCACAGACAGAACCTGCACCTTGTCCGACAGCCGCTTCAGGCGCTGCCCGATCGCATCGGCAACGGCACCGCCGACGCCTGTGTCTATCTCGTCGAAGACCAGCGTGGGGGCCGAGCCGCGATCCGCCAGCGCCACCTTCAGGGCCAGCAGGAAACGCGAAAGCTCGCCGCCGGACGCAACCTTCATGATCGGTCCCGGCCGCGTTCCGGGATTGGTCTGGACATGAAACTCGACGACGTCGATACCTTCGGCCGTCGCCGCGTCGCTGTCACTGGTCACCTGAACCATGAACCGTGCACGCTCCAGCTTAAGCGCCGGGAGCTCGGCCATGACAGCCTCGGCCAGGCCTTCAGCGCCATGCTGGCGCTTCCCAGAAAGCGCCAGTGCCGCCTGATCGTATTGCGCCTTGGCCGTCAGCGTCTGCTTCTCCAACAGACCGAGCTTTTCTTCACCGGCATCCAGATCGGCGAGATCGGCCACCATCTTCTCCGCCAATGCCGGAAGATCGGCGACGGCAACGGAGTATTTTCGCCCGGCGGCGCGCAGAGCAAACAGCCGCTCCTCGACACGCTCCAGTTCGCGCGGGTCAAACTCGGTTTTTCGCAGCGCCGCCTCGACTTCCATCTGCGCGTTGGAAAGGCTGTTGAGTGCTGCATCGAGAAGCTCAACCGTTTCCTCCAGGAGGCCCGGCGCCTCGTGGCTCTTGCGCTCCAGCCGGCGGACCATCGAGGCGATCAGCGGCACGGGCGAGGCATTGCCGTTCAAGAAGTCGGAAGCTTCCGAGATGTCGCCGGCGATGCGTTCCGACTTCTGCATTTGAGAACGCCGCTCTGCCAGTTCCTCTTCCTCGCCATCGCGGGGGCTCAAGCCTTCAAGCTCCTCAACCGACGCACGGATGTAGTCGGCTTCGCGGGCGGCGGCTTCGACTTTGGCCCGGTGGGCCTTGAAGGCGCGCTCCGTGTCCTTCCAACTGCGGTAGAGGGCGGCCACCTGCTGCACCTCCTCCGTCAGGCCGGCAAAGGCATCCAGCAGGGCGCGATGCGTATTGGTGTCGGTCAAGGCACGGTCGTCGTGCTGCCCGTGGATCTCGACCAGGAACTGGCCGATCTGCCGCATCAACTGGACGCTGACCGGCTGGTCGTTGATGGAGGCCCGGGTTCGGCCATCGGCAGACTGGATACGGCGGAAGATCAAGTCGCCGTCGTCGTCAATGCCGTTGTCGCGCAACAACTGTCGAGCGGGATGCCCGCCGGCGACATCGAAAACCGCCGTCACCTGTCCCTTGTCCTCGCCGTGGCGAACAAGCCCCCCGTCGCCACGACCGCCGAGCGCCAAAGACAGGCTGTCGAGGAGAATGGACTTGCCCGCTCCGGTCTCGCCCGTCAGGACGGACAGGCCGGCCTCGAAATCGAGGTCCAGCCGCTCGATCAGGACGATATCGCGGATCGAAAGCTGGACGAGCATGGATCAGGCGCCGATGAGCTTGGCCCCGGCGCGGGAGATCCAGGAGCCGCGATTTTCCCGTGGCTCAACGCCGCCCGTCTGCAGCAGCTTATAGGAATCCGCATACCACTGGCTGTCTGGGTAATTGCGTCCAAGGATTGCAGCGGCCGTTTGCGCTTCCTCTACAATACCCATGGCGTAGTAGGCTTCGACCAGACGCGCCAGCGCCTCTTCGACCTGATTTGTGTTGGAGTACTGCTCGACCACAACGCGGAAGCGCTTGATGGCGGCAAGGTATTCCTTGCGCTCCAGATAATAGCGGCCGACCTGCATTTCCTTGCCGGCAAGCTGATCGCGGGCAAAGCGGATCTTCGCCTGCGCGTCCTCGACATATTCTGAGTCGGGGTAGTCGTTGATCACCTTCGACATCGCATCGATTGTCTGTGCCGCGGCCTTCTGGTCCTGCGTCACATCCGCGATCTGTTTGGAATAGGAAAGGCCGACGAGGTACTGCACATAGGCAGAATCCTCGGAGTTAGGGTACTGCTTGAGGTAACGATTACCTGTCGCGATCGCGTCCTCGTTGCGGCCGAGCCGGTACTTGCTGAAGGTGCTCATCACCAAACCCTTGCGACCCCATTCGGTGAACGGATGTTGGCGGTCGATCGAGTCGAACTTGCGCGACGCTTCGGCAATATTGCCGGCCTTCATGTTGGCCAGTCCCTGGTTGTAGAGGAGCTCCGGCGGCTCGTTCTCAAAGCCAAGCTTGGTGATGTCGATGTCCTTGTCGGACTGGCAAGCGGTCACGGCAGCACCGGCAAGAGCCATCGCAAGCGATACGAAGGCAATCCTCGCCGTTTTCTTCATCACATCAGACTTCGCATAAGCCATTCGACGGTTCCTGATCATCACGCGTACAAGTGCCGCTGCTCAAGCTGGCCTTCTAGCCTTACAAGCGGGTGGAGAGCAACGCAATGCGGGCGCATTAACGCAATTTTGTGGCACATTCTTCTCAAGCCCAAGTCGCTGCGCAAGAGATACTATGAGTTTTCACGTCACCGCAAAGAAAAGGCCGCTCACAAGGAGCGGCCAGTTGGACTGGAAGACGATGATTCAAGCAAACCAGGCAGAAAGTTCCGGCGCCTGTACCGGAACGAACTCGCCCGCCCGTACGCGGTGGCTGCGCACCGGCGCCTCGACGATCTCGTAAGCAGTCGGATCATTGAGCAGCGCCTTCAGCGCATTGGCATTCATCTTGTGACCGCCGCGATAGGAGCGGTAGCAGCCGATGAACTGTGCTCCGGCAAGTGCAAGGTCACCAACAGCATCGAGCGTCTTGTGGCGGACGAACTCGTCCTTGTACCGCAGACCCTCAACATTCACGACCGTGTCGTCATCGGAGATGACAACCGAATTCTCCAGCGAGGATCCAAGCGCGAAGCCCGCAGCCCAAAGCCGCTCGACATCGCGCATGAAGCCGAATGTGCGAGCGCGCGACAGCTCGTCCTTGAAGTTCGCAGGCGTCAGGTCGCCCTTCCAGCTCTGACGACCGATCAGCGGTGTCGAAAAATCAATTTCGACTTCAAAGCGGGTGCCGTCATAGGGACGAAACTCTGACCAGGAGGCACCTGATTCGATCCGAACCGGCTTTACGACACGAATGTAGCGACGCTTTACGCCCAGATTGACGATACCGACCTGCTCGATCGCCTCAATAAAGGCAGCGGAGCTGCCATCCATGATGGGCATCTCACCCGCATCGACCTCGACGACGACGTTGTCGATTCCCAGCGCGTAAAGCGCAGCCATGACATGCTCGATCGTGGCGATCCATGTGGCCGGCGAACTGCCGAGAATGGTGCAAAGATCGGTTGGCCCAACCTGCGAGGACACGGCGCGATATTCGACTGAACTTCCGTCGGAAAAAACTCGGCTGAAGACGATACCCGTACCTGCGTCCGCAGGCTGGAAAGTCAGTGTTACCGGTGCTCCCGAATGCACACCCGTTCCCGTCAAGGTGACAGGGGCGGCAATACTGGTCTGAAATCCGAGAAGTCCGATCGTCATTCTTTTTGCCTTTACATCCACCGCGTGCCGGCAGTGGTCATTCCGCAACGGTACTTGGATCGTGACCGGTGCATTGTTCCCGTACTACATACGCAGGTGGACAGGACATTCCAAATCACTGTTTCTTTCGGATTGTTACGTTGTTAACTGCCGGATTTTGCTCTAGAATCTAGCCCTCCCGGAACAGACGAAAACGGCCCGGATCACGTGACCCGAGCCTTGTTCTCATCGCTTGATCCAGGGAAGATCAGTTCTGCTGGCGGCGCAGGAACGCCGGGATTTCAAGCTGGTCGTCTTCATGGTGCGCGCTTGCCTGCGGGATTGCGCGACCCTGATCATCGAGTTGGCCCCGGCGGGGCGCATACATGCTCGCCTCGGCCGATAGCGGACGACGCTGCTGGGGCGCAGCCACCGGTGCCGGTGCAGCCATTTCCGCCATCCCCTGATCTTCGTCTTCGCGGCGACCCAGCGAGTTGGTGATCCGCTTGAGCAGACCCATCGGGCCGCGCTCTTCCTGGACATGCGCGACCTGATGAGCGCGGTGATCCATCTCAGCCTTCACGACCGGCGGGAAATCCTCCACACGCGGCATGCGCACAGGCTCGACTGTTTCGCGCATCGCCGGTGCCGGAGCTTGTGGCTGCATGACGCGCGGTGCGGCCTGCATCATCGGAGCCGGCTGAGCCTGCATCTGCGGTGCAGCGGCGGCACGCAAGACCGGAGCTTCAACCGGCGCGGCGGCGAAGATGCGGCTCTGCGGGCGGAATTCCGGCTCGGACTGCTGCGCTACCGGCTGCGGAGCGACAGGCTGTGGGGCAACCGGGCGCGGCGCCTCGGCGATGGCCAGTTCACGTTCCATTTCGGCTTCCGCCTGGCGGATGGTTTCGGCGATGGGATCGGCAGCCTTGGGAGCCTGCATGACTGGGGCAGGCTGTACGGCGGCCGCAGCCGGGGCGATGGCTGCGGACGGACGAATGATCGGCCGTGCCGGAGCGGCAGCTGCATGTGGTTCGAAACCGCGGTTGTCGCCGAAATGCGCACTGCGGTCGATGCCGGTTGCCACAACCGAAACGCGGATCAAGCCTTCGAGAGCTTCGTCGAAGGTGGCGCCGAGAATAATGTTGGCGTCCGGATCGACTTCCTCGCGGATGCGGGTTGCCGCTTCGTCGACTTCGAAGAGGGTCAGGTCGCGACCACCTGTGATGGAGATCAGGAGGCCCTGCGCGCCCTTCATCGAGGTTTCGTCGAGGAGCGGGTTGGCGATCGCGGCTTCCGCAGCCTGCATCGCACGGCCCGGACCGGAAGCTTCGCCGGTGCCCATCATCGCGCGGCCCATTTCGCGCATCACCGAGCGAACGTCGGCGAAGTCGAGGTTGATGAGGCCTTCCTTAACCATCAGGTCGGTGATGCAGGCAACGCCGGAGTAAAGCACCTGGTCGGCCATTGCGAAGGCGTCGGCAAACGTGGTCTTGTCGTTGGCGATCCGGAAGAGGTTCTGGTTCGGGATGACGATCAGCGTGTCGACCGACTTCTGCAGTTCCTGAATGCCGGACTCTGCAAGGCGCATGCGGCGCTGGCCTTCAAAGTGGAACGGCTT
>CAYNED010000034.1:0-17485 GCA_964396135.1 uncultured Neorhizobium sp. | reverse complement strand
GCGAAGCTTGGCAGAACGCGCGCGCGGGTTGGTCTCCGCCTCTTCTTCGGTCGCCGCGACCATGCCTTTGCCGATTGGCTCGAAGACTGCCGCCTTCTCCACGACCATCGGCATGTGCCGGGAGCCGGTGGCCTTTCCGGAGCGATCGGAGAAGAACTTCTTGACGATCCGGTCTTCAAGCGAGTGGAAGGCGACGATGACGAGACGACCGCCCGGCTTCAATGCCCGCTCGGCCGCAAATAGCGCCTGTGCGAGCTCACCTAGTTCGTCGTTGACGAAAATGCGCAGCGCCTGAAACACCCGGGTCGCCGGGTGGATCTTGTCCTTCGCCTTGCGCGGGTTGACACTCTCGATGAGGTTGGCGAGGTCGCGGGTCGTTGCAAAAGGCTCTGTCGCGCGGCGCTTCTCTATCGCCCGTGCAATTCGCCCGGCATGCTTTTCCTCGCCCAGGAAGCCAAAAATACGGATGAGATCGCCAACCTTTGCCCGGTTGACGACATCGGCAGCCGAGACCCCTTCAGCAGACATGCGCATATCAAGCGGCCCGTTTCTTTGAAACGAGAAACCCCGCTCTGCCTCATCGATCTGCATGGAGGACACGCCGATATCGAGCACGACTGCATCAAGCCCTTTGGCCGGTGCATGCTTGTCGAGATCGGAGAACTGCGAGTGGATCAGCGTGAGCCGGCCGCCGCTTCTGGCCACGAGAGCCTGACCGCCGGCAATGGCTGTAGGGTCGCGATCAAGCGCGATGACGGAGGCGCCACTTTCCAGGATAGCGGACGTATAGCCACCGGCTCCAAAAGTGCCGTCAAGAATGATTTGGCCCGGCTGCGGATCGAGCGCGGCAATCACCTCGGAAAGAAGGACCGGAACGTGACGAACCGGTCCGCCTTCGGCCTCGGATTCTCCGCTGCCTGTGTTCGCCGCCATTCCGATCCCCCGTCCTAAGCGGGGCGCGGTCCGAATCGCCCCTCTCTTGCGGCCGCCTGCGCATCCTGAAATGCCTGAGGCTGCCAAAGCTGAAAATGATCCGAGCGCCCGACGAAGGTAACTTCCGTGCTGATCCCGGTGAAGTCGCGGATGAAATCCGTGACCATCAACCGACCCTCCGCATCGAGCCTCATGAAGACACCGCCACCATGGACCAGCAGCGACATCCTGTTTGCTTCGGGCGAGAACGGGTCGGTAGACGCAATCTGCCGCTCGTAGCGATCGAGCAGATCCGGGCCACCGACGCTGATCGCCGGATAGATGAAATCCTGGAGACAATAAAGCTCCTGAATTCCCCTCTCGACCAACACCGAGCGAAAACCCGCAGGCACGGAAACGCGCCCTTTCGCATCGATCCGGTTGGTCGCATTCGACAGGAAGCGGTTGGTTACGCCAGACATCCGCTCCGTTGCTCCTCAGGGAGCCCAGGCACCCTCGATACACCACTGAACCAGACAAGGCTTCGCCAGCGACGCAGATGAACATCCCCTCGCTTGAGCGACCGAAACTTGATGATTGGCGGGCCGTCATTTGCCCTTGAACAGTATGCGTTTGGGATAGCATGGGACCATATGGGCGTCAATGGGAAGAGGCCCCGCAGCAAGGCCGCAACATCCTTTATTTATGAGCTGTTAAGTTTAACAAAGGGTTAGCGGCAAGAGCAGCCATGCCGGTTTGACAGGCGCGACTAACGTCATCCGGCGCACGGACCAAGCCATTGATGGAGCTACATAATTTAGGGAAAGCTGAAAGATGTCAGGCAGCAGAGATCGGTGATCCCTGCTGCTTGTAATCGTCGCGATTTGAGAGCCAGTTGGCCTGTAAGCCGGGTTCTGTAAGGCCCCGATGCGAGCACCGGGACGCGGCAGCCATTCATCTGGGACGATGCTTGCACATCGCCTCGCGCAACCCACCCGGATGACTGGCCCGAAAACCGGCTGTAGGTGCCGGAAGCACCCCGCGTCATCCCTATTCGGTCTTGCTCCCGGTGGGGTTTACCATGCCGCCGCTGTCACCAGCGACGCGGTGGGCTCTTACCCCACCCTTTCACCCTTACCCCGCCAGCTCTTGCGCTCTTCAAAGAGCGAAACAGCAGGCGGGGCGGTTTCCTTTCTGTGGCACTTTCCCTGGGGTCACCCCCGCCGGACGTTATCCGGCACCGTGTTTTCGTGGAGCCCGGACTTTCCTCACCCTACCGCCTTTCGGCATTGGTAAAGCGCGGCTGCCCAGCCAACTGGCAGGCGTGAGATAGTCGAGTTCGACAGCAAACGCCAGTGCAAACACCCCGCGTGAGCTCAAACGAAGCCGGCAGTGAAATCTGCGGCGTAAGCTTCATCCTGGATGGCGCCATGAAAGATAAGCTCCGCCCCGAGACGGCCAATCTCGTCCGAGCTTTTTGCCGCTGCGCCGCAGCCGCCGGAAAGCACACCGATTCTGTCGGATGCGGACATGGAGATCGCGGGATAACCCGTTGGTGTGAACGAGGTAACACAGGCGGCTCTTGATGTTTTGGAGAGATCCAACCCAGGCATCAGCCTTTCCATCACCTGGCTGAGATGCCGGTGCGTGCTCTCGCGGCCACCGGAGCGGAACCAGGATCGGATATCCGCCTCGCGCTCCAGCCTCACATCATCCGGATCGCCACCGATCTTCAGGTAGATCCGGCCATCCGGGTACCGAACCGGCGGGAGGAGGTAGATGCCGTCATCCTCCTCGCTCCATTTCCAGATCAGCGACGGCACGCCGCTCCAGGCGGCCAAGACGCCCTCGTCCACCTCGTAGAAGGCAACCGTGCGCGCATAGACGCTCAGATCGAGCCGGCGCGGCAGAAGATCTTCGTTGATGGAGAACCCGCCGGCCGCAACCAGCACCTTGTCGCCGCGATAGGTCTGGCCTTCCGCAGTGATGACCACGGCCCCGCCGTGTTCTTCCCGAATCGAGGCCACCGTTTCGCGCACCAGCGCACACCCCTGACGCTGTGCCAGCGCGATCTGCGCCCTGACCAGACGTCGGGGATTGATGTGACCCGCGTTTCGAGGCTCCCAAACCCCCTCGCTGTTTTGGGGGAAAGCGAAGCAGGAAAACCGTTGGCGCAGGCTGTCATCATCGAGCAACTGCGTCTGCACCCCCAGCCGGTCGGCAGCGTCCAGGATGCTGGAGACATAGCCCTGTTGCCCAGACCGTCTTGGCCCAACTAGCAGGCAGCCGGCTTCGGTATAGAAGTCGATGCCGCTTTCTGCCGCGATCGCGGCGTAGCGCGCGATCGATTGATGGGCAAGCCGCGCCCAGACGGGATCGGGATCAATGGTTCGTGTAATGCGCGCCTCGTCGTAGTGGCTGGCAAAGACGCCCTGATGGCGCTGCGTATCGACCGGCTCCTGAGGACCGATCAGTGCGACCCCATCCGTCCACTGCGACAGATGGCGGGCGGCGGCGGCACCCATCATACCGGCGCCGACAATGATGTATTTGAAGTGCTGAGTCATTGACTGGATCTCATCTGAAAACAGGCGTCATCGAGCTGCCGAAGTCTGCCTCGCCAAGACCTCCCTCCAGCATGAGGATGGCACCCAGGCGCCCGAGCTCGTCAGAGGATTTCGCCGCAACGAAATTGCCTCCGGTCAGCACCGCCACCTGCGAACCTGGTAGATAACCGGCATACGGACGGCCCGTCGGCGTAAACGCAGCGACGCAGGCGGCAGACGATGTCTTGCAGCCGACGAGGCCCGGCATCAACTCCTGGGCGACACTTATCAACCGTCCCGCCTCAGCAGGATCACCCGAGGTCTGAAACCAGGTTTGCACCTCGGCAACACTGGTGAAGCTGCGCGGCTCGATATCGCCACCGAGCTTCAGATAGATCTTGCCGTCAGGATATCGCACCGGCGGCAGGATATAGACGTGATCTTCCTCGCGCTCGGTGAAAACGATTGTCGATGGCATTGCGCTGAACAGGGAAAGCGCCTGCTCATCGAGCTCGAAGAACACGACGGTGCGTGGCGCCGTCCGCATGTCGAGAGGCCGCGGCAGGAGGTTGTGGAGGTTGGAGAACGCCCCAGCGGCGATCAGCACCCGCTCGGCATGGTAACTGCCGACAGTCGTGTGAACCCTTACACCCCGCTCGTCCTCATCTATCGCGGTCGCGACGGCGTCAACCTGCTGGGCACCTTGCCGGATTGCGAGCGCCAACTGGGCACGCACCAGCGCACGAGGATTGATGTGGCCGGCCTTGGCATCCTCGTAGTAGCCCACGAGATGCGACGGGAACGAGAACTGCCGGAAGCGGGCCGAAAGCTCCACCGGATCAAGCCGGAGGTGCGAGATTGCCATCGATCTGGCAACTTCACTTGCACGATGGAGGTAATCCGCATCAGAGCGCGGCTGGGGGCCTGCGAACAGGCAACCTGCTTCGCTATAGAAGTGGATGCCGCTCGTTTCTTCGATCTCGCGATATCGATCGATGGAGCGGGAGGCGAAGGTCGCCCACAGGGGATCGGCATCGAAACGGCGGGTGATGCGTGCTTCGTCATAATGACTGGCAAACACTCCCTGATGCGCCTGATAATCAGGAGGCTCGCCAGGGCCAATCAGCAGAACGCCATCCGTCTGTTTCGAAAGATGGCGGGCGGCTGCGGCACCCATCATGCCGCCGCCGATGACGATGTATCTGAACTTCTCTGACATGGCGGCCGACGATTCCGTTTACGCCGCCTTGTTTAGACGCTTAGTGACCGCGATGACCAGCGGCAAAGTCGCGCAGCGGATCAGGACTCCAGCAGCGCCATGACCTTGCCGCAATAGCGCTTGGAAACCGGGTTCATGCGCTTGGCGCCGTGGCCGGCATTGTACTTCAAGATGGTGCCGCAGGTTTTTCCACCGCCCAGTTCATGGGCCGCCGCGAGGTATTTCATGCCGAATTCGATATTGGTTTCCGGGTTGTACAGCGCCTTGACGCTGCCCTTGTAGCCCATCATCCGCGCTGTGGCCGGCTTGATCTGCATGAGACCAACTTCACCGGCCCTGCCACGCGCCTTAGGATTGAAGTTGCTCTCTACCTTCACCACCGCATGGGCAAGCTCGACAGGCACTCCATACGCCTTGGCGTATTTGGTGATGATCGGCGAATAGGGGTTTGCGGCCTTCGTTACCGCCCCCACCGTGCTCTTAGGATTGGCGTAGCCTGACTTGCTGACCTTCGACTGCAGCGCGACCGTTTTTGTCTTGACTGCCTCCTCACCGGCGAAAGCCCCGGTCGGGACAACGATAAGCGTGGCGAGACATGCTGCAGCAGCAAGGAATGCATTTTTCATTTTCTGGAAGACTCTCTGGATGAGGGATCTTGTCGAGACAAGCGCCAGCCCCTGCGCACCGCGCTCAAAAAGCGCTGCGGCAGTGGGTAAGACCCACACGTTCATTGATGTTTTGCAGCCCCCCGTCCTTCGGTGGCGGCCACGTCGATGGGTGTGGTTTTAACCGGCGTAATGAGGAGATGATGTGGCACCGGCAATTTTTTGTGCCGTGCAGGGGGAACCACTGCCGCTTTCGCGCATTAAGCTGGGTTGTATCTCGGCAGCGAAACGATCAGCCTGTGGAGCGTGTCGATCGTTGAGATATCCGCAATTCCGTCGACCCGCCGAGGGCGAAAATGGCGCTGAAAAGCCTCAACGACGCCTGCGGTTCTCTCACAAAAATAGCCGGTAATTTCAACGTTGTAGCCATAGATCGAGAGCATTGACTGCAGCGCCTCGATCGGCTGCCCCGTCTCGCCTCGTTGGAAGAAGCGTCCGCTGCTGATGCTTGCCGGTTCAACCCAATGCCCTACCCCCGCTCGGTGCAGCTTTTCCCAGGGGAAATTTTCACCCGGGTCGACCTTGCGAACCGGTGCGACATCGGAGTGCCCGACCACCCTTTCGGGAGGAATCACCCACCGTGAGCCGCATTCGCGACACAATCTGACGACTGCTTCGATCTGCACGTCGGGAAAAGGCGGTAGTCCACCAGGATGGCCGGCGTTGGCGATCTCAATGCCGATGGAGGCGGAGTTGATATCGCACTCGCCACTCCAGAAGCTCTTGCCTGCATGCCATGCTCGCTCTCGCTCCGGCACCAGTTGCACAATGCGACCGTCTTCATGAACGAAGTAGTGACTGGAAACCTGGCTTTCCGCATTGCAAAGCCACGACAGAGCCTGCTCATGATCCGGCATGCCCGTATAATGCAGGACGATCATATCCGGGCGACGCCCATCGGCGCGCGGACCATGATTGGGAGAAGGTTGGACGGTTGCGCCGGACAAATCGGCGACAAACTCATTCATGCAGCGCGGCGCTCTTTCTCGATCGCGGCATAGGCCGCATTGAGCGCTGCCATACGTTCATTGGCGGCTGCATGCAATGCCGCAGGTACGCCCCGGGCGATCAACCGGTCCGGGTGATGTTCGGATACCAGCCGTCGATAGGTCTTGCGTATCTTGGAAAAATCGTCTTCCGGCGAGACACCGAGAACGAGGTACGGGTCCCTGCCTTCGAGATGCACGTGGCGGGCGAGGATCCGGCGGAAATGCTCCTCGTCGATCTGGAAGATCTCAGCGATGCGAGCAAGAAACGCCAATTCCTTCTCATGCATGAGACCGTCGGCCTTGGCGATGTGAAAGAGCCCGTCGATGACGTTCTCCAGCATCGGGCAGTTCTCGTCACCGCTGCCGCACAGCCCGGCGAGATTCTTCGCATAGGCCTCGTATCCCGCAATATCCTGCCGCGCGAGATTGTAGAGCCGCGCCACGTTGCGCGCCTCCTCCGCCGGGAAATCGAAGATCTGCCGGAAGGCGTCGACTTCCTTTTCCGTCACGATGCCGTCCGCCTTGGCCATCTTGGCCGACAGCGCGATGATCGCAACGGAGAAGGATACCTGGCGCCGCGTTTCCGGGTCGCCTTCGAAAAGTGTGCGGATTGCATCGACCACGCGACCAAGCACGCCGCCGGCAGCGTCGCCGATTGCACCGAGCAGCCGCTCCCAAAGGGAGGAGATTTGGAAGCAAGAGAAATCAAAAAACATGGGACATGTGACCAGATAAACAGGTTCGACGCAAGAAGCTGGAGTGGCCTGAAAAGATTAAACTATGTTCATCTTTCCCGAACAACGACCCAACTTCGCTCACCCTGAGCTGTTCCCGTTTCCGGCCTTAAACTTGCCGACGACATCTTCACCGGCAGGACGGATCAACGGGCATGAGCAGGCGCTGTCTGCCTTGTCTTCCAGTACGGCAGTTTTCCACAGGCGGATTGGTCAGGCTGCAGACTTGAAACGATTAGATGCCGACAAAGACCAGCGAATTAACGGAAGCGCCCGTTTTTCTTGAGGAATCGGCTTTACTCCGGCAAGCCACTGCGCCAAATCCTTGATCACGATCGGCGCTGCCCTTGGCGCAACAGGAGTGGAAGATGTCGAAACAAAAAGTAGCGATGCTGACCGCGGGCGGGTTGGCCCCCTGCCTCTCGTCCGCCGTTGGCGGATTGATCGAGAGATACACGGACCTCGCACCTGAGATCGAGCTCATCGCCTATCGTTCTGGCTACCAGGGACTGCTGAAGGCCGACCGCATCGAGATCAATTCAGATATCCGCTCTGGCGCCCATCTCCTGCATCGCTATGGCGGCTCCCCCATCGGCAACAGCCGGGTCAAGCTCACCAACGTGGCAGACTGTGTGAAGCGGGGGCTTGTCAAGGAAGGTGAAAATCCACTCCAGGTGGCAGCAGACCGCCTTGCCGAGGACGGCATCACGATCCTGCACACGATTGGAGGAGACGACACGAACACCACCGCGGCCGACCTTGCTGCCTATCTCGCGGCCAATGGCTACGATCTGACAGTGGTAGGCCTGCCGAAAACGGTCGACAACGACATCGTCCCGATCCGCCAGTCGCTGGGGGCCTGGACTGCCGCTGAAGTCGGCGCTCACTTTTTCGACCATGTCAGCAACGAGCAGAGCGCTGCACCGCGCACGCTGGTCATCCACGAGGTCATGGGTCGCCACTGCGGCTGGCTGACAGCTGCCACGGCGCGCAAATACATCCAGCGCACCCAGCACAATGAATATGTCGAGGCCCTGATGATGAACACGTCGATGAAGAACATCGACGGGCTCTACCTCCCCGAAATGGCCTTCGATCTCGAAAAGGAAACGGAACGGTTGCGCCAGGTGATGGATGAGCGCGGCTATGTCACGTTGTTCGTATCCGAGGGCGCCTGCCTGGATGCAATCGTTGAGGAACGGGAAGCGGCGGGAGAAGACGTCAAGCGCGATGCCTTTGGTCACGTGAAGATCGACACCATCAATGTCGGCAACTGGTTCCAGAAGCATTTCGCGGCTCGACTTCATGCGGAACGGTCGATGGTCCAGAAATCTGGATATTTTGCCCGCTCCGCTCCTGCCAATCCGGGAGATCTGCGCCTGATCCAGAGCATGGTCGATCTCGCTGTCGACAGCGCCTTGGATAAGATCTCCGGCGTCACCGGCCACGACGAAGACCATGGCGGACGCCTGCGAACAATCGAATTTCCGAGAATTAAAGGTGGAAAACACTTCGATCTGTCGGCACAATGGTTCAGCGAGGTGATGGACTTCATCGGCCAGCCATTCGAGGCGGCGTGAAGGTCGACTTGCGGCAGTGAGGAGGATGAGATGGCGATCGAAACGTGGATAGCTTTTGCCGCTGCCGCGATCCTGATCGCGCTTCTGCCGAGCCCGCTGGCCAACCTCATCGCCCGTTATGCAATGCAGCGCGGGCGACGAACGGCACTGCTGACCATTCCCGGCACGGTGATCGGTCTTGGGCTGGCGCTGACGCTGGCGGCGATGCCGGTTGCAGCCATCGCCTGGGCAGCTCCCGCGTTGCTCGAACCGCTTTCGTGGGTTGGACTGGCCTATCTGATGCTTTACGCACTGTGGTCATTTCAAGAACCTTCGGCTCGCAGTCCCGTTGCTCATAACGACAACCTGCCGGAACAGCAGTCGCTGCGGATCTTCACATATCTTGTCGCATCCTGTGTCCGTAACGGCCGCTATGTCTGCCTCCTTGCGGCGCTGCTGGCACAGTTCGTTCAACCGCAGATGCTGGCCTTTCAAAGCGTGATGATGGACATGCATCTGGGCTTCATGTCGCTGGTTGCGGCAGGCGCATTGGTGCATGTCGTGTTCCCCCACCGCATATTGAACCGTGTGCGACCGAGACCCGCCACGCGTCCAGCTTCGCACAAGATGGGCACGCGATTCATAGCCCGACGCGCGGTGACGGCGGGGTACCGGCGCATTGCCGCCTGAGCCCTCCTTGCTCGTGCGAGGGCAATAGGTTAATGAAAATCCGGTTCAAGACGCTTGTGCGACTGAGGACGATCGACAAATTCATGGAAGCAACCCAATGGCGATGAACCGATCCTTCAGCCGCACGGCCCTTGTTTCTTTGGCCATGACCTCGGCCTTGGCAGGCTGCTCGAGCGTTGAACCCCCGTCACAGAAGACGGCCCGCCTGAAAGACGCATCTGCTACTGCGATGGAAACGACAGCAGTAGCTTCGGTAGATCAACCGGCAGAAGGTTCTGCCGACATCGCTGCCGCCACCTCAGGCTCCGTGACGACTGCAACGATCACACTGTCCAAAACCGGCCGCATCCAGCTCGCCATCCCAGAAACGGCAACCGTCGCAACGGCCCAAAGTGCTGCCATGGCACTGCCCGAGATGGCTCCGCAAGTGGCTTATGCGACGACCGATCCGGTTTCCGCGACGAAGGCCGCTGCTGCAATCAACTCCGTGAGCGCCTCTGCCACCACTGACGCAGCGGCGCAGACAGCAAGCGTCGCGACGGCTCACTCCATGGCCGCGCCGCTCACAAAGGACGACGCTGAACTTACGCCGGACATGCAGGCGCTTCAGTCTGCCATCCCAATCCCGCGCCCTGACGTGAAGGCGCTGGCTTACGCCGCTGCACCCACACCCACTGCCGTAGCGACCCTTCAGTCCGTCGACACGCGCAAGCAGTTCCCGCCGGCCCCGGGGGATCCGCTTCCGGTCACCGCCGCGGATGCTCCCGCAGACCTGGCAAAGCTCATAAAGCATTATGCGGGTGTCTATGGCGTACCAGAATCACTGGTTCATCGCGTGGTGCACCGGGAAAGCCGTTACAACCCGAAAGCCTATCACAAGAACGGCTACTGGGGTCTCATGCAGATCAAGTACGCAACGGCAAAGTCCATGGGCTATGACGGCCCGCCGGAAGGGCTTCTGAACGCCGAAACCAATCTGAAATACGCAATCAAATATCTGCGCGGTGCCTGGCTGGTGGCTGAAAACAGCAATGACAATGCCATCCGTCTGTATGCCCGCGGCTACTACTACGATGCAAAGCGCAAAGGTATGCTGCACGTTCTGCAGCAGTAGTCAGCGCTTCATCTTCGCGATCTCCTGCACAAGCGGTGTGACCTCGTAGCCTTGGCCACGAGGCGTGAGCCCCAGTCGTATGACCGCCAGGTCCAATGACGGAATAACCGCGATCGACTGGCCGTCATGTCCCTGCAGGAAAAAGGCATCGTCCGGCAGGTCAGAGTCTTCGCCGGCAAGCCAAGTCTGCATCTTGGAATAGCGCCCTCCGGACGTGGCGTTCGGCTGCGACATCAACTGGACGAAATTCTCCGGCAGCAGGCGCTCGCCATTCCAGACTCCGTCGCGCAGCAGGAGATTGGCAAAGCGTGCCCAATCGCGAGCGGTCGCATACATGTAGGAACTGCCGACAAAGGTACCTGCAGCGTCCGTTTCCAAGACCGCGCTCTTCATTCCCAGCGGACGAAACAGCGCCTGCTGCGGATAAGCTAGTGCTGCGGCCGGATCAGCCAGCCTGTTCATCCAGATCCTCGACAACAGGACGGCAGCACCGGAGGAGTAGCTGAACCTCGTCCCAGGTTCGGCCCCGAGCGGAGCGTCGGCAGCAAACGCTCCCATATCAGGTTCGAGATAAAGCATTTGTGTGACGTCGGTCACGGACCCGTAGTTCTCGTTGAAGGTAAGCCCATCCTCCATCGCCAGCAGATCGGCCAGCATGATGTCTTGCCGCGGATCGTCCTGCCACTGCGCAAGGAGCGCCCGATCGTCTAGACGCAAGTCCCCCTGCCGGATCAAAGTCCCGATGATGGCCGCATTGACGGTCTTTGTCATTGACCAGCCGAGCAGTGGAGTTTCCTTCGAGAACCCGTCGCCATAGATCTCGCCGATGATGCGCCCCCCACGGACGATAACGATCGCTCGCATGCCAGGACCCGTCAAAGTGGAGTTTGAAAGAACGGCGGCAAGCTGCTGATCGGACTCCACCATCTCGCCCTCAGGCCAAGGCATGGTTGCCGCCGCAGAAGGCGCGGCGTTGGCGAGCCGAAGTCCACCAGACAGCGCCTCCCCTGCCGGCGCAACAGCACAGCCCAGCCCCTCCCGATAAACGGCTTCATTGCCCGCGAAGACGCCAAGCAGCGCCGCCCTCACCTGCCGCTTCTGCCGGTCAACGTTGACCCTCATCAGCTTGAGGAGAGGATGCCCGGGCGCCTGAACATCGACGGCCAGCACTTCATCAGGGTCACGGCCGCCAAGAAAGACATTGGAGCAGACGATCTTTGCGCTGTAGCCTGCACCGATGCGAAGAAGCGCCGGAGGAGCAGAGTAGAGCCACAACACGCCCCCAACAACGGCGATGGCTGTGGCGGTGGCAGCAAATCCGAGAACACGCGAGAGAGTTTTCATGGAGCCTTCCTGCGGAGCTGCAATGCAACCAGCAAAACGGGGACAAGGAAAGCCCTCTCGGGTTTGCGCACAGCCCACGTCATCAATCTGTAGCAAGCGCTGGCTAAATCCCGCTGAGACAGCGGCGGGAGTTCCTCATGGCGGATGTTGTTCAACAGGCAGGCTATCTCGGCAATCGAAGGCTAAAGAATGCGCTGCTGCAGCATAAGGCGCTCACGCGCAAGGGCTTGTCGGAGCGTCTCTTCGGCCTGCTGTTCTCCGGGCTCGTTTATCCGCAGATCTGGGAAGATGCCGATGTCGACATGCAGGCGATGGAGCTCGATTCCACCCATAGCATAGTCACGATCGGCTCCGGCGGCTGCAACATGCTGGCTTATCTCAGCCGCGCGCCCAGGAGCATCGACGTCGTCGACCTCAATCCCCACCATATCGCCCTCAACAGGCTGAAGCTTGCAGCCTTCCGGCACCTGCCAACTCACCGTGACGTGGTGCGGTTGTTTGCCATGGAGCAGGTGACCAGCAACAGTTCGAGCTACGACATGTTCATCGCGGCACACCTGGATCTGCCGACGCGCGCCTATTGGGAGCGCCGGAAACTGACCGGTAGCCGCCGGATCGAGGTCTTGAACCGAAACATCTACCGCACCGGGCTGCTCGGCCGCTTCATCGGTGCCGGCCATCTGCTCGCCAGGCTTCATGGCGTCGACCTCACCGGTTTCACCAAGGCCCGGTCGCTGCGCGAGCAGCGGCAGTTTTTCGACGACCAGATCGCGCCGCTGTTCGACAAGCCGCTGGTTCGGTTCATTACGAGCCGCAAGAGTTCCCTGTTTGGACTGGGAATTCCGCCGCAGCAATATGATGAGCTGGTACGGGGATCCGTGGGCAATGCCATGGCACCGGTGCTTCGCCAGCGACTGGAGAAGCTCGCTTGCCACTTTCCCCTGCGCGACAACCACTTCGCCTGGCAGGCCTTTGCGCGACGTTATCCGGAGCCACATGAGGGGAGCTTGCCCACTCATCTCCGGGCCGAAAACTATCTCGCAATCCGCGACAATGTTGACCGAGTCACCGTCCACCACGCAAGCTTCACCGAACTGCTGTCCAACAAGCCGGACGGCTCCATCAATCGCTACGTGCTGCTCGATGCTCAAGATTGGATGACGGATAGCCAATTGAACGAACTTTGGTCTGAAATTGATCGCACGGCAGCACCCGGTGCCCGTTTGATCTTCCGAACCGCGGCAGAGGAAAGCGTCGCCGAAGGCCGCGTCGGGCAGCACCTGCTGCGCCGATGGACGTATCTTCGTGAACGGTCGAAGGAGCTACACCTGCACGACCGCTCGGCGATTTATGGCGGCTTTCATATCTACGAGCTGCGCGGATGACGCAGGCGCATCGGCTCGATCCTTCCGTAGGCAGTGAGCACGGCGAGCGGATGGATCGGATGTACCGCTATCAGCGGCACATCTACGACCTTACCCGCAAATACTATCTTCTGGGGCGAGACCGCACGATCGAGGGTCTGCAGGTTCCACCACATGGGAGCCTGCTGGAGATTGGCTGCGGCACCGGTCGTAACCTGCGCCAGGCTTGCCGGCTTTATCCCACCGCCCGCCTTTATGGGCTCGACATTTCTGAAGAAATGCTGACCAGCGCCTGCCGCCATTTCGAAGGCAAGGCAACACGGCCGGTTCTTGTTTGTGCTGATGCGACCCGGTTTACCACCGAGCAGTTTGGCACCAATGGTTTTGACCGGGTGATGATTTCCTATGCTCTGTCGATGATCCCGGACTGGGAGACAGCGGTGGATGCCGCACTGGGCGTTCTTTCCCCAGGCGGCTCGCTGCATATTATTGATTTTGGCCAGCAGGAGCACCTTCCCCGCTGGTTTCGGACAAGCCTCCAGCTTTGGCTTCAGCAGTTCCACGTCACCCCACGTGCGCGACTGCAGGAAGCCTTGGAGGACAGGCTCGGACAAGCGGACGCCGACATGATCTTTCAGGAGATCGGTGGGGGATATGCGTGGCACGCCATCGTGCGCAAGCGAACCTGAACCTCCTCCCTTGCCTTGACAGCCGTTTTGCGGCGCTATGGCACGCGAGACTGCAGTTTCAGGGGCGTCGGCGCACCGCCCGACACAACAGACGGGATTTACATGCCACGGCTTTTCATGTCGCTTTTTGCCGCCGCCCTTCTTCTCACGGGATGCAGCGTCTCCAGCTACGACGCCCTGAGCACCGCCGCGATTGTCAAGCCGCGCTTCGAGGACAATGATCCTGTGGACTTCGGCCACAAGCATCCGCATCGGCACGACATCCACGGCATTGACGTTTCGAAATGGAATGGCGAGATCGACTGGCACGCCGCCAAGAAGTCGGGCGTGTCCTTCGCGTTCATCAAGGCGACGGAGGGTACGGACCGGATCGACAGCAGCTTTGACGCCAACTGGCGCGGCGCCGCCGCAGCGGGGGTGCCGCATGCCCCCTATCACTTCTATTATTTCTGCTCGACTGCAGACGACCAAGCCGATTCATTCATCCGCAATGTACCAAAGGCAGCCGTGCGCCTGCCGCCGGTGCTCGATGTGGAATGGAATCATGCCTCGCCGACCTGCAAGCTGCGCCCGCCCGCACAGACCGTCCGCGCCGGAATGCAACGCTTCATGGACCGGATCGAGAAGCATTACGGCAAACGCCCCATCATCTACACCACCGTCGACTTCCACCGCGACAATCTGGTCGGCCACTTCGACGATTACCATTTCTGGGTTCGCTCCACCGCCGCGCATCCGGAGAACATCTATGCGTCGAGGCGCTGGGCCTTCTGGCAATACACTGCGACAGGCGTCGTGCCGGGCGTCAAGGGCAACACCGACATCAATGTGTTTGCCGGTAACGAGAAGAACTGGCGCAGTTGGGTAGCCACCGCCAATTGAGAAGAACGCTCCAGTTGCCGAAAACGCTAAGACGCGGCAGTGGCGACCTGAGTGGTGATCTCCGTAGTTCCATTGCGCAAAGGCAACCGCCCCGGTATCGGGTGGCGCTCCAAGGCAGGGCCGTCTAACCATCCCCTGTGAGCGCAAGGAGAAGAGTTTTGGCGGTTCAACCACAGCAACGACTGACAGGCCTTGCCTGGCTATTTCTGCTGCTTCTGGGATTGATCTGGGGCGGCTCCTTCTTCTTTGCCCGCGTGGCGGTACTTGAGGTGCCACCATTCACGCTGGTGTTCTTGCGCCTTTCCCTCGCGGCCATAGCCCTGCATATCTACCTGCACGGTCGGCTCGACCTGTACAGCACCCTGCGGACCCACTGGCGTGCCTTCGCCGTCATGGGCTTCATCAACAACGCCCTGCCGCACACGCTGATCTTTTTCGGCCAGACAGAAATCGGTGCCGGCCTCGCCTCCATCCTCAACGCAACGACACCGATCTGGACGGTGCTGATTGCCAATCATTGGACAACGGACGAGAAGCTGACGAAGGCCAAGATCATCGGCTGCTTGACCGGGCTTGCCGGTACGGCAGTCCTGATCGGTCCAGCGCTTGGCTCGGCAACCCATGCGCCGGTCTGGGCGCTTGTGCTGCCGGTGCTGGCCGCTGTCTGTTATGGTTTTGCCGGCACCTTCGGCAAGCGCTTCCGCGACATTGCTGCGCCAGTAACTGCCACCGGCCAGCTGACAGCGTCCTCGCTGATGATGCTGCCGGTTGCAATGATGATGGATCAGCCATGGTCCCTGCCCGTTCCCAGCATGGCGGCGATCTTCGCCATCCTAGGGCTCGCGCTGCTGTCGACAGCGTTTGCCTATCTTCTGTTCTTCCGGATCCTGACGCTGGCCGGCGCCACGAATACATCGCTGGTGACATTGCTTGTTCCGCCAAGCGCGATTCTGCTTGGCGCGGTTTTCCTGGGGGAACGGCTTGCGGCGCCTGAACTGGCAGGAATGGCACTGATTGCAGTTGGCCTGCTCGTGCTCGATGGGCGTCTACTCCACCGAAAAAGGACCATTGCGCTGCGGTAGAGCAAGGTCGAACTTCGCTCAAACCCTCACATCATGTTTCACTTATTAACAGGATGAGACCCGATTTTACAAAAACTTCACCATGTTCATTAACAGCAGAAACCCCACGATTTCAGTAGGATAACCCGTATATTTGTAAGATCTGAAGGAAGATTGTGCTGCGTCGCAGCATAAAAATCGCTTTTCACGGAGCGGAAAAAGGCCCTACACTGCACCTGTCAGCACAAGGAGGCAGACATGGGAAACATCTACTCTCTCAATGTCCTCGTAGTCGGTGCAGCGTTCGTGTTCGTGGCTTCCATGCTCTTTATCTGAGCGCCACCATCTCACCACTACCAGACATATCTGGCATCCATGACAAAGCTATGAAGTTTGCAAAAGAAGAACGCAGCTCCTCAAGAAGCTGCGTTCTTCTGTTGTTGCGGATCCCTATGCCGCTGCTCCGGCTCGCGGCGCTTGTCTTGAACGCCCCAACCGCTGAAGCACGGCACTGACGAGCGGTGCCCGGTTCATCGTGTAGATGTGGAAGTCGTCCATGCCCCGCCGCCTCAGATCCTCGATCTGCGCGGCAGCCACATCTGCCGCCACATCCGCCCTCTCGAGAGGCTTGTCGTCCAACCCATGGAACCGCGCATCGAGGAAAGACGGCACTGACGCGCCGCAGCCGGACGCAAAGCGCTTCAGCTGCTTGAGGTTCTGGATTGGCATGATGCCTGGAACGATCGGGAGGGAGATGCCGGCGGCGCGGACTTTCTCCAGATAACGTTCAAAAACGTCATTATCGAAGAAGAATTGAGTGAGAGCCCGCGTTGCGCCTGCATCCGCCTTGCGCTTCAGCGTGTCGATATCTGCGGCAAGATCGGCGCTTTCGGGATGTTTCTCCGGATAGGCCGACACCGATATTTCAAACTCTCCCTGAGCCCGAAGGTCAGCCACCAGTTCGGAAGTATCGCTGTAACCCTGCGGATGAGGGACATAGCTCGTGCCGACGCCATCTGCCGGATCGCCGCGTAGGGCAACGATATGACGAATACCTGAGACCTTGAAATCCCTGACCACCGAGTGCACTTCTTCACGCGAAGCATCAACGCATGTCAGATGCGCCGCCGTCACCAGCGGTGTCTCTGCCACCAGCCGGCGCACGGTAGCGAGCGTTGGTGCCTTGGTGGAACCGCCGGCGCCGTAGGTGACGGACACGAAGTCAGGTGCCCAGCCCTGCAACTCGTTGATCGTCTGCCAAAGCTGCGCCTCCATCTCGGGCGCTTTGGGCGGGAAGAACTCGAACGAGACGCTGAAGGCTGCGCGCGACGGGTGAGCGGTCATCATAAATCGTCTCCTAGGCAGCAGTGAGTTCGTCAGCAGAGCTGGGCGCTGCCATGAGCAATCGCCTGTCGCGGGCAAGCCAGACAGTCGCAGTCAGCGACGGTGCCGTTTTCTGCACGGCGGCAAGGTCCACGACCTCCTCGACTTCCAGCCCAAGCTTCTCCAGCCACTCGCTGACGATCTGGTGCGAGAAACCGAGACGCACGTGAGCATGCTCGTCGCGCAGATATTCAAGATTATGCGGAGCGAGATCGACGATCAGCAGCCTGCCCCCTGGGCGCAGCACGCGCGCCGCCTCGCCAATGGCCAGTTCCGGCTGGTCGAGGAAGTGCAGCAACTGGTGGATCGTGATCAGGTCGAAATCCTGTCCTTC
>CAYNED010000033.1:0-17781 GCA_964396135.1 uncultured Neorhizobium sp. | reverse complement strand
AAGAAATGCTTAGCGCCGACGCAGCACGCTGGCGAAGAATCCGTCCATCCCGCCGTTGAAGCCATCTTGTGGCGGCAGCATCGCCGGCGTCGTCCGGAACTCCCCTTCGGACGTGATCGCTTGTTCAAGCCCCGGCCAGAGCGCCGGATCGACCGGCACGCGTTCAAGCATGTCGTCGAGTCGCAGGAGGTCCGCCACCAGCTCCTCACCTTCGATCGGATCCAGTGAGCAGTTGGAGAACACAATCAGACCGCCCGGCTTGACGAGCGTGACCGCGTGTCGGAGCATCCTCGCCTGCAGCGCTGCAAGCTTGGTGATGTCGTCTGGGCCTTTTGTCCACAGCACGTCCGGATGGCGTCTGGTTGTTCCGGTCGAAGAGCAAGGCGCATCAAGAAGCACGCCATCAAGCAACTCGCCCGGCCGGTATTCAAACAGGTCCCCGTGCACCAGCTCGGCCTGCAATCTGAGGCGCTGGAGGTTCTCTTTCAGCCGCACGAGTCGATTGGCCGACTGTTCTACCGCAATCACCTCCGCGCCAGCGACGATCAGTTGAGCCGCCTTTCCACCCGGTGCGGCGCAGAGATCGGCAATCCGCTTGCCTTTGATGTCCCCGAACAACCGCGCAGGAATGCTTGCCGCGGCATCCTGAACCCACCAAGCACCCTCATCGAAACCGGGAAGCGAGGCGACAGAGCCTTCGAAGGACGGAAGACGCAGGCTCCCGGTCGGCAGTAGCCGCGCACCAAGCTCTTCAGCCCAGCGCTCTGGATCAGCTTTTACGGTGAGGTCGATCCCCGGCGGCACGAGCTGGGCCTCAGCGATCTCCCGCGCATCTTCGGCGCCATAGGCCGAGACCAGACGCGTCATGAACCAGTCAGGCACAGGCGAGACGGCCGAGATCTGCTCCAGAACAGCCTCCCTTTCTCGCACCAGCCTGCGCAGCACTGCATTCACCAGCTTGGCAAAGCGGCGATTGCGAGGATCCCGATGGGCCTGCTCCACGGCGATATCGACAACAGCATGCGCTGGTACATCGAGATAAAGGATCTGCGCGGCGGCGACACAAAGAACATGGTGAAGCGGTCGGGCACCCTGCGGCAGCGGGCTCGCCAGCAGCGAAGAAAGAGCCGATTCAATACGAGGAAGATGACGAAGCGCGCTGAGCAGGATCGCTCGCGCCAGCGCCCGGTCCTGCTCGCTCAGGTGCTTGTAGGAGGGATTGCCGTGGGTGGGATCCAGGATTCCGTCCAGTGAAATCTTCTTGTCAACCACCGCCGCCAGGAGTTTGGCCGCTGTTGCGCGAACCTCCATCCCAGCCTTGTCGCTGGGGGCAGAAGCGGGCAACTGCCCTTCCGCTGATCTACGCTTGAACGGCTTCTTGTTCTTCTTTTCTTGGTTCAAGACCAGGGTCCCTTGCGCGGCTCGGATGAACCGCGGCCCGAGCCGGTATTGGGGACGGAGCGCGCGGTGCGCGTGGGTCTAGCAGCACCGACAGCTCCCGTCGAGGCGCGGCTTGCGAAGTCTCCGGTCATCTGATGCAGAGCTGCGATCCTGTTTTCTGTGTTTGGGTGGGTTGAAAACAGGTTGTCCATCCGCTCTCCCGATAACGGGTTGATGATAAACATATGAGCGGTTGCCGGGTTGCGCTCGGCATCATCATTATGGATCACCTGCGCCGCGCCCGCGATCTTGCGCAGCGCCGAGGCGAGCCACAGCGGATTGCCGCATATCTCCGCTCCGCGCCGGTCGGCAGAGTATTCACGAGTCCGGCTGATCGCCATCTGCACCAGCATGGCGGCGAGAGGTGCCACGATCATCGCCACCAGCACACCGACGAAGCCGAGCGGGTTGTTGTTGTCACGGTTGCCGCCAAAGAAGAATGCGAAATTGCCGAGCATCGAGATCGCACCGGCAAGCGTTGCCGTGATGGTCATGGTCAATGTATCGCGGTTCTGGATGTGAGCAAGCTCGTGCGCCATGACCCCCGCGACCTCCTCGGGCGTCAATCGCTGCAGAAGTCCGGTCGAAGCCGCCACAGCCGCGTTCTGCGGGTTGCGCCCGGTGGCGAAGGCGTTCGGCTGTGGGCTGTCGTAGACATAGACCTTCGGCATTGGCAGACCGGCGTTGGCGGAAAGCTGGCGCATCATCTGGTGGAGTTCAGGCGCGTTACGCTCGTCCACAGGCTGCGCCCGATAGGCAGAGAGAACCATCTTGTCGGAATTCCAATAGGAAAACAGGTTCATCCCGGCCGCGAAGAGGAAGGCGATCATCATGCCGCCGCGGCCACCGATCAGGAACCCGACCCCCATGAACAGGGCCGTCATGAAAGCAAGCAGCATGGCGGTGCGCATCATGTTCATTTTCGATCTCCAGAACGGCTTTATTGCCGGCGTTGAGCGCACTAGATGTGGTTCATCGCCAGTTTCTTTTCAATATTCCGCACGCCGGAGTGAATGATGCAAACGCCAGACAACGACAACAGTACCATGACACCTGAGGACATGACGCCGAAGAAGCCGCTTTCTCCGGCGGCCAAGCGCGCTCTCCAGGAGGCCGAGCAGCGGCGGCAGTTGGAGAAGCAGGAGGAAATGCCGACGGAACTCGGAGGACGGGGAGGCGCAGACCCTGCACGCTTCGGCGACTGGGAGATCAACGGGCGCGCCATCGATTTCTAAGAGGCAGATAATCCTATTGACATCGAGGCGAACAAGGAATTTATTCCTTGTATGAAAATCGTTCTGCCCACACTCCTACTCTTCCTCGCCGCAGTGCACGCACACGCCGCTCCACGGGATGAAGTCCTCGGTCCGGTAGAGGCCCAGGTTATCCGCGTGATTGACGGTGACACGCTTCTCGTGGAGGCCAGGCCCTGGCCCCAGCAAAAAGTGGAGGTTTATGTCCGCATCCGCGGCATCGATACACCCGAGCTTCGTTCATCTTGTGCGAGCGAGCGAGAGGCCGGCGAAGCGGCCCGTCTGGCGCTTGAGAAACTGGCGACCGCTTCACCGACTGTGCAACTGAACCACATCTCCGGGGACAAGTATTTCGGCCGCGTGGTGGCGGACGTGACGCTCGCAGACGGGCAACGGCCAGCCGAACATCTTCTGTTGGCGGGGCTGGCCATCAGCTATGACGGCGGGAGGAAGGCCAAGGCCGGGTGCGAATAAGCAATGCCCTTCTGCGTAAGCTTGCTCAAAATCAGCTGCAAGCCTCTTATGTGAATTTGAAGAGCAGTTAAAGAAAAGGAGCCGCTCCGTGTGAAGCGGCTCCTTGGCGTCAGCCCGCCTTGTTTTGGCGGTTTTCGATCAGGTCATCAACGACCCCTGGATCGGCAAGCGTCGAGATGTCTCCCAAAGCGCCGAAATCGTCTTCGGCGATCTTGCGCAGAATACGCCGCATGATCTTTCCGGAGCGGGTCTTGGGCAGGCCCGGAGCAAACTGGATCTTGTCAGGCGTTGCGATCGGCCCGATCTCGCTTCGGACGTGCTTGACCAGTTCCTGTCGCAAGGCGTCATCACCTTCGTTGCCGGACATCAAGGTCACGTAGCAATAGATGCCTTGTCCCTTGACGTTGTGGGGATAACCCACGACCGCCGCTTCAGACACCATGTCGTGCGACACCAGTGCCGATTCTACTTCTGCGGTCCCGAGGCGGTGGCCGGACACGTTGAGGACGTCGTCAACGCGCCCCGTGATCCAGTAGTAGCCGTCTTCGTCGCGGCGGCATCCGTCACCGGTGAAGTACTTACCTTTGTACGTGGAGAAATAGGCCTGGATGAACCGTTCGTGGTCGCCATAAAGCGTGCGCATCTGACCGGGCCATGAGTCGGCAATGCAGAGGTTTCCGTCGGCCGCCCCTTCCAGAACCTTGCCGTCGTTGTCGACGAGCTCCGGCTTCACTCCGAAGAACGGGACTGTCGCCGAACCCGGCTTGAGGTCTGTCGCTCCCGGCAGCGGCGTGATCATGTGGCCACCGGTTTCCGTCTGCCACCATGTGTCGATCACCGGGCAACGGCTGTCGCCAACCACCCTGTAATACCACTCCCAGGCTTCCGGATTGATCGGCTCGCCAACCGTGCCGAGCAGCCGCAGGCTTGAACGGGACGACCGCTTCACGTACTCGTCGCCGGCGCCCATCAGCGAGCGGATCGCGGTCGGTGCGGTGTAGAAAATGTTGACCTTGTGCTTGTCGATCACTTCCCAGAACCGGCCCTGATCCGGGAAATTCGGTACGCCCTCGAACATCAGCGACGTGGCGCAGTTCGCCAGAGGACCGTAGACGATATAGGAGTGACCGGTGACCCAGCCGACGTCAGCCGTACACCAGTAGACGTCCCCGTCATGGTAGTCGAAGACATATTCATGCGTCATCGCGGCGTAAACGAGATAGCCGCCGGTAGTGTGAAGCACACCCTTGGGCTTCCCCGTGGAACCTGAGGTGTAGAGGATGAAGAGCGGGTCTTCGGCCTTCATCTTTACAGGCTCGCAATGCCCTTTGACGCTTGCGATTTCCTGATGATACCAAAGATCGCGACCAGGAGCCCAGTTGACCTTTCCGCCGGTGCGGCGCACGACCAGCACATTGGTGACAGTGGCATACTGGCGGGCGGCGATATGAATTGCCTTGTCGGTATTTTCCTTGAGCGGTACCGGTTTTCCGCCGCGCACGCCCTCGTCGCAGGTGATGACGAAACAGGACTGGCAGTCGACAATGCGACCAGCCAACGCTTCCGGAGAGAACCCGCCGAACACAACCGAGTGAACGGCGCCGATACGCGCGCAGGCGAGCATCGCATAGGCCGCCTCGGGGATCATCGGCATATAGATCGTCACACGATCGCCCTTCTTGACCCCGTGCTTCTTCAGCACGTTGGCGAGTCGGCAGACCTGATCGTAAAGCTGGTTGTAGGTGATTTTCTTGTCGATATACGGGTTGTCACCTTCCCAGATAAGGGCAGTGCGTTCCCCGTGCGTCTTCAGGTGACGGTCGATACAGTTATAGGAGACGTTGGTAAGCCCGTCCTCGAACCACTTGATCGAAACCTTGCCCTTGAACGTCGTGTTCTTGACCTTGGTATAAGGCTTGAACCAGTCGATGCGCCTGCCGTGCTTGCCCCAGAACTTGTCAGGATCTTCGACGCTTTCCTCGTACCACTTCTCGTATTTGTCCTTGTCGATCAGCGCCATGCTCTTGGTAGCGCGCGACACAGGATAAACCTTCTCGGACATGGTCTCCTCCCCATTTCGTCACGAAGAAACCGGACCACAGATCCGGATCATGACGCATACATATCAGGTGGGACCACGCCAGCAATTAGACAAACGGTTCATGTTGCGCGATATTTGCAATTTCACCGCATTCCGGTTATAGACGCGTCGAATTCCCGGAAATTGTGGTTGATACCCACGCCCGCGACACCGGCGCGGACGGACAGAGGAACTATATCCATGGCTCAACAATTGCTCATGCCGAAGGCGACGGCGGTCTGGCTGGTCGACAACACGGCACTCTCCTTTGACCAGATTGCGCAGTTCTGCAAGCTGCACCCGCTCGAGGTTAAGGCGATTGCCGACGGCGAAGCCGCCCAAGGGATCAAGGGATTGGACCCGATCGCAACGGGGCAGCTGTCGCGCGACGAAATCCAGCGTGGCGAAGCCGATGTGAACCACAAGCTGAAGCTTCAGGAACCCAAGGTACGCGTGCCGGAATCGAAACGCCGTGGTCCGCGTTACACACCCGTTTCGAAGCGTCAGGACCGGCCGAATGCTATCCTCTGGCTGGTTCGCAACCACCCGGAACTGAAGGATGCCCAGATCTCGCGTCTCGTCGGCACCACGAAGTCGACGATCGAGCAGATCCGCGACCGCACCCATTGGAACGCCACGAACCTTACCCCGATGGACCCGGTGACGCTTGGTCTCTGCAGTCAGATCGACCTTGATCTCGAAGTAGAAAAAGCGTCCAAGGGTCGTCCGCTGCCGACGGCTGCCGAAATCGGCGCGACGCTGCAGTCGGCATCGGAAACGGAGAATCTCGGCTTCGACTATCGCGATGATCGCGAGGAGGAGAAGGAAATCGACGCAAATGCTGTCTTCGCAAAGCTCAGCTCGTTGAAGTCCACCCCCCGTGACGAAGACGAGGACGAGGGGCGCTTCTAGGCTCTCCCCATGTAGCTTTGAACCCCGGCTCTGCCGGAGTTTGTTGTTTCAGGCAGTCTCTTTCGCTGCTTGCGGTCCTCGCGCGTAGCCGCGCTGCTGCAGGATCTCGATGATCTCGTCCAGGATTGCCGGGTCGTCGATCGTGGGCGGCATCGTCCAGGGCATGTCGTCCGCAATCTTCTGCATTGTCCCTCGCAGGATCTTGCCCGAACGCGTCTTCGGCAGGCGCTTGACCACCATGACGGTGCGAAACGCCGCCACGGGCCCGATTTCGCTCCGGATAAGATCCACCACTTCCCGTTCTATCAGTGTTTCGTCGCGTGAGACCCGGTTCTTCAATACCACGAAGCCGCAGGGGATTTGCCCCTTCAGGGGATCAGCAACGCCGACGACCGCGCATTCTGCGACGTCCGGATGCATGGCGCAGACCTCTTCCATCGCGCCGGTAGAGAGACGATGGCCTGCGCAGTTGATGATGTCGTCCGTACGCGCCATCACGGAAATATAGCCATCTTCGTCCATGACACCGGCGTCGGCCGTTTTGTAATACCCGGGAAATTCTTCGAGGCATGACTGCCGGAAGCGTTCATCGGCGTTCCAGAAGCTGACCAGACATCCTGGTGGCAGCGGCAACTTGACCACGATGTTGCCGAGCGTGCCCCGCGGCACCGGGCATCCGGCATCGTCAAGAATGTCGACGGCATAACCGGGCATTGGTTGTGTCGGCGATCCGGATTTGAACGGCAGCAGGCCAAGACCGAAGGGATTGGCCACCATTGGCCATCCTGTTTCCGTCTGCCACCAATGATCGATAACCGGCACGTTAAGAACCCGCTCCGCCCATTTCAGGGTTTCCGGATCCGCCCGCTCCCCGGCGAGAAAGAGCGCCTGCAAAGAGGAAAGGTCGTATTTGCCGACAAGATCTCCTTCTGGATCATCACGCCGAATTGCCCGGAAAGCGGTTGGCGCCGTGAAAAGCACCTTGACGTCGTAGTCCGCAACGACACGCCAGAAGGTACCTGCGTCTGGCGTTCCGACCGGCTTTCCTTCAAACAGAACCGTCGCATTCCCCGCCAGAAGCGGGGCATAGACAATGTAGGAATGGCCAACCACCCAGCCGATATCGGATGCTGCCCAGAAGACGTCGCCTGGTTTCACCCCGTAGACGTTCTCCATCGTCCAGTGCAGCGCCACCATGTGCCCGCCATTGTCGCGGACCACTCCCTTCGGCTGCCCTGTGGTTCCCGATGTATAGAGGATGTAGAGCGGGTCTGTTGCCGCAACCGGTACGCATTTCACAACTGTACCGTTGATCTTCTCGGCCTCCACCGCCTGGCGGAAATCGACGTCCCCGTGCTCGTACCGCAAGGGCGCATGAAGCTCGTCCCGTTGCAAGATCATGCAGACATCGGGCTTCACCTTTGCCATGTCGACGGCTTGGTCGAGCAACGGCTTGTAAGGTACCACCCGGCCCGGTTCCAGGCCGCAGCTGGCACTGATGACGACCTTGGCGCTGCAGTCGTCGATGCGCGTGGCAAGCTCGTGTGCGGCAAATCCGCCGAATACGACCGAATGCACAGCGCCCAGCCTTGCACATGCAAGCATGGAGAACACGGCCTCCGGCACCATCGGCATATAAATGATCACGCGATCACCTTTGCCGACACCATGATTGCGCAAGACGGCGGCAATGGCTTGGACTTCCGTGAGCGCCTCGTCATAGGTGAAGCGGGCTTTGGCCGAGTTCATAGCGCTGTCGAAGATAAGCGCTGTCTCAACGCCACGGCCGTTCTCGATATGACGGTCAAGGCAGTTGAAGCAGGTGTTTGTTTCACCCCCCACAAACCAGCGTCCGTAGACGCCTTGCTCTTCGTCGAACACCTTTTTGATCGGCGTGAACCAAGTCAACTTTTCGGCAGCGCGCTGCCAGAAAGCGTCAGGGTCGGCCTGCCACTCCGCATAAATCTCGAAATACTTGCTCTGCATCTGCTCCTCCCAAAGTCCCAGCGCAGCCTTGGAACTCATCTAGGATGAGGCAGATCAGCCTGGAAAGCCAGACTTATGGGCTAGGCGCCCTTAGCGATTGCCAAAGATGGCAGAACCCACACGCACGCTCGTCGCACCAAAGACGATGGCGGTTTCGAAATCACCGGACATGCCCATGGAAATATTCTCCACGCCGCACTCCTTGGCAAGCTTGGCCAGCAGGGCGAAATGCGGTCCGGGATTTTCGTCCGCTGGAGGGATGCACATAAGGCCTTCCACGGAGAGACCGAGTTCCTCTTGGCACAGCCTGACGAAGGAAGCAGTTTCCACCGGCGCAATGCCCGCCTTTTGCGGCTCAAGTCCGGTATTCACCTGAACATACACCCGCACCAGCCGATTTTGTCGGCGCATTTCCTCGGCCAGCGCTCGCGCAATCTTCTCCCGATCCACCGTCTCGATGACGTCGAACAGCGCCACGGCATCCGCAGCCTTGTTGGACTGCAGCGGTCCGATAAGGTGAAGCTCGATGTCGCCGAATTCGCTCTTCAGCTCAGGCCACTTGCCTAGGCTTTCTTGTACCCGGTTTTCACCAAAGACCCTCTGACCCGCATGGAGCAGCGGCCGGATGGCTTCTGTGCCAAAGGTTTTCGAGACAGCGACCAGTGCTACGGATCCCGCGGGCCGCTTTGCCTGCCGCTCAGCCGCCGCAACCCGCTCCTGAACCTCCGCCAGCCTTTGCTCGACAGTCATGATCTTCCTTTCGTAAACCAGAAGCTGCTGACTTACCTGCCGAAGCGGGTCATGCCAAGCTGCTCCTTTCAGCAGGTGAGGATTGTTGTTTACCCTGCGAAACTTGACGCTTGAGGTCATTCATGGTGAAGGTCTGCGCACATCTTTTGAAGCTTTCCCGGATACCATCGAAATGGCAAGTGAACGTTACAATCCGCGCGAGGTGGAGCCACGCTGGCAGCAGAAATGGGCTGAACACAAGGCGTTCGAAGCCGACAATGCCGACCCGCGGGAAAAGTACTACGTCCTGGAGATGTTTCCCTATCCCTCCGGCCGGATTCACATGGGCCATGTGCGCAACTACGCCATGGGTGATGTCGTCGCGCGCTACAAGCGCGCCCGCGGCTATAACGTGCTGCATCCCATGGGTTGGGACGCGTTCGGTATGCCTGCCGAAAACGCTGCACGTGACAACAAGGTGCACCCGAAGCAGTGGACCTACCAGAACATCGCATCGATGAAGGCACAGCTGAAGGCGATGGGCCTGTCTCTCGACTGGTCGCGTGAGTTCGCCACTTGCGATGTCGAATACTACCATCGGCAGCAGCATCTCTTCCTCGACATGATGGAGAAGGGGCTCGTCTACCGCAAGCAGTCCAAGGTGAACTGGGACCCGGTTGACCAGACGGTTCTTGCCAATGAGCAGGTCATCGACGGCCGCGGCTGGCGCTCCGGCGCGCTGGTCGAACAGCGCGATCTGACTCAATGGTTCTTCAAGATTACCGATTTTAGTCAGGATCTTCTTGATTCGCTCGACACCCTCGACCAGTGGCCGGAGAAGGTACGGCTGATGCAGAGGAACTGGATCGGTCGTTCCGAAGGAATGACGATCCGGTGGGAGATTGTGCCGGAGACGGCGCCGGTGGGTCAGAGCGAGGTGACTGTCTACACCACCCGCCCCGATACGCTGTTCGGCGCCTCCTTCCTGGCAATCGCTGCGGATCATCCGCTTGCCAAGGAAGCTGCCGCTAAGGATCCGTCGATTGACGCCTTCTGCCAGGAATGCCGCCAACACGGCACGTCGCTGGCTGCGCTGGAAACGGCAGAAAAGAAAGGCATTGATATCGGCGTCCGGGTAAAGCACCCGCTTGATCCAAGCTGGGAGCTGCCAGTCTACGTCGCGAACTTCGTGCTGATGGATTATGGCACCGGCGCGATCTTTGGCTGCCCCTCCGGAGATCAGCGAGATCTCGATTTCGCCCGCAAGTACGAGCTTCCGGTTGTGCCGGTGGTGATGCCGGCGGATGCGGAAGCGGCCAGCTTTGCCATCGGCGATACCGCCTATGACGGCGACGGCGTCATGATCAACTCGCGCTTCCTGGACGGCAAGTCGACGGAGGAAGCCTTCGGCTTGGTCGCCGAGAGATTGTCTGGCACGATGCTTGGCAACATGCCACAGGGCGAGCGCAAGGTGAATTTTCGCCTGCGCGACTGGGGCATTTCCCGTCAACGCTATTGGGGCTGCCCTATCCCGGTCATCCACTGCGAGGTGTGTGGCGTCGTGCCGGTGCCCAAGAAGGATCTGCCGGTTCAGCTGCCAGATGACGTGACCTTTGACCAGCCTGGCAACCCGCTCGACAGGCACTCCACATGGCGTCATGTGAATTGCCCTCAATGTGGCGGTCAAGCGCGACGTGAAACCGATACTATGGACACATTCGTTGATTCCAGTTGGTACTTCACCCGCTTCACGGCGCCGTGGGAAGACAGCCCTACGGATCCCAAGGCGGCGAACCACTGGTTGCCGGTGGACCAATATATCGGCGGCATCGAGCACGCGATCCTGCATCTTCTTTACTCTCGCTTCTTCACGCGTGCGATGAGGGAAACCGGCCATGTAGACGTGAAGGAGCCATTCAAGGGGCTCTTTACCCAGGGCATGGTGGTGCACGAGACCTATCGGCGCGGCAGCGGCGCCAATGGCGAGTGGGTGGCTCCGGCAGACATCCGTATCGAGGAGATCGACGGGAAGCGTCGTGCGAACCTCTTGTCTTCTGGCGAGGAAGTCACCATCGGCTCGATCGAGAAGATGTCGAAGTCGAAGAAAAACGTCGTAGACCCGGATGACATCATTGCGTCCTACGGGGCCGACACCGCCCGCTTCTTCGTGCTATCGGATTCTCCTCCAGACCGCGACGTGATCTGGTCGGAAGCGGGTGTCGAAGGCGCCCACCGCTTTACCCAGCGCCTATGGCGTCTGATTTCCGATGCCTCCGATAACCTGGCACAGGCTCCGTCGAATCCAGCTAAGGAAGGCGAGGGGCTCGCAGTCTCCCAGTTTGCCCATAAGACACTCAAGGCGGTGCAGGAAGATTATGATCGCCTCGCCTTCAACAAGGCCGTTGCCAGGATCTATGAACTGATCAATGCGCTTGCTGGGCCGCTGTCGAAAGTTGCGAGCGGCGAAGGAGACACAGCCTTCCGTGCCTCCGTGCGCAATGCAGCCGAGATTGCGATACAGATTGTTGCCCCCATCACGCCCCATCTCGCCGAGGAGTGCTGGACCGTCCTTGGTAACACCGCGATGCTGACGGAGACTGCTTGGCCTGCGTTTGATCCTTCTCTCGTTATGGAAAACGAGGTGACGCTGCCCGTTCAAGTCAATGGGAAGAAAAGGGCCGAATTGACAATCGCACGTGACGCGTCTCAAAGTGAGGTTGAAGCTGCGGTCCTGGCGCTGGACACCGTCCGCACGGCGCTGGATGGGCGTGCACCAAAGAAGAT
Source organism: uncultured Neorhizobium sp. (assembly GCA_964396135.1). Classification (GTDB taxonomy): domain Bacteria; phylum Pseudomonadota; class Alphaproteobacteria; order Rhizobiales; family Rhizobiaceae; genus Neorhizobium. Next base: position 6,123 of record CAYNED010000033.1, on the reverse strand, counting down.
CATTGTCGTCCCACAGAGGATCGTGAACATTGTCGTCTGATGCCTTTCCGCCTTCGTCGCGGCTCTTGACGATCGCTATTGGTCTGGGCCTGGTGGCACTGCTCACCGCCTGTCAGGTCCGTCCGCTTTATTCCGAGACGTCCGCTAGCGGGGCCAAGCTTGCGGACATTTCGTTCAGCCAGGCGCGTGGCCGAGTTGAGCAGGTGGTTCGCAACCAGCTGATCTTCCTAACCTCCGGAGGAGAAGGGGAGGCTCGCATCCCGCAATATCAGGTCACGCTGAGTGTGGCTTCTGCCTATAGCGACATTCTGGACGATGAAGATGCGGTCGGGCTGCAGCCAGGACGTGTCGTCGTCAGCGGCACTTACACACTCACGCGTGCCAGCGACAGTGTTGTGTTGAAGACCGCAAGCCGCCGAGCCACCGCATTGCTGGATGTTTCGCGTCAGGAATTTGCCGAGCTGCGGGCAGTTCGCGATGCCGAGGATCGGGCAGCACGGGAGCTTGCTGAGCTCATCCGGGCAGATCTCGCTATGGCGCTGGCAAAAGAGCCGGCGTCCCAGGTGACATGGCAGAAATAAAGTCGCATGAGTTCGACCGCTTTGTCGAACGCGGCAGTGAAGCTTACCGCATCTTCGTGATCTATGGCCCCGACAGGGGCTTGGTCTCCGAGCGCGCATCTCTGTTGGCAAAGAAGTCAGGGGTCGCTCAGGACGACCCTTTCTCGATGCTGAAACTGGACGTGTCCGACCTTCAAAACGACCCCGGCCGGCTGTTGGATGAGGTGAATTCTCTCGGGCTCTTTGGCGGAGAGAAGCTCGTCTGGCTGCGTGGTGCGGCAAACGAAAAGCCGCTCCAGGACGCGATCTCCATACTCGCAGATGGGCCGCCACCAGCCAACATCCTGATTGTTGAAGCGGGTGACTTGAAGAAGGGCAGTGGGCTTCGAAAGATCGCCGAGCCATCCAAGGCCATTGCGGTCGTTCCCTGTTACTCGGATGACGTTCGCGCTCTGAACGCCCTAATTGACGCAGAACTGGCGCTGGATGGTCTGGGCATCACTCCCGGGGCACGCCGTCAACTCCTTGATCTTCTTGGCGGCGACCGAGTCGCTTCCCGAAACGAGATCCGCAAGCTGTCTCTTTACTGCCGCGGCTCCGGGACCGTTGAAGAGGACGATGTTGCAGCGATTATTGGCGATGCCAGCAGCGTTTCGACAGACGACGCTGTAGACGCGATCTTGACGGGAGACCTGCCGGCACTGCGGCACGCCCTACAAAAGGTTGTGACGTCAAGGACGCCGATCTTCCTCGTCCTGCAGTCATGTCTGAAGCAGTTTCAGATGATGGACCTCATGCGGGCGGAAATGGACGAGAAGAACCTTCAGGTCGGGCAGGTGATGATGACGCTCGGACGCCACATCCACTTCAAGCGCAAGCCACTGATGGAAAAGGCACTTCGTTCCTGGAGCGCCGGCGCCCTTGCGCGTGAGACTGCAAGGCTTCAGTCGACGATCTTGCAGTCACGGCAAAAGCAGAGCCTTGAATACGCCATAGCCTTTCAGGCGCTGATGTCGATCGCTCTCCAGTCTGCACGTAATCATCGTTGAACATTTAGCGACGCTCGAGAAGCCTGCAGATATCCTCGAGTTGATCCAGGCTGCGGTAGGAAATCCGCATCTGACCCGCCCCGCCCTTATGGCTGATGGTGACGTCAAGCCCCAGCGCGTCCGAGAGTGAGCGCTCAAGTGCAAGCGTGTCAGAATCTTTCTGATCCGCCTTCGTCGCTGCCGGGGGCTGCGACTGAGCCTTGATATCATTCTGCGCCAGCCGTTCGGCGTCGCGAACAGACATGCCCTTGGAGACAATGGTTCGAGCCAGGCTGACGGGATCAGAAGTGGTCACCAGAGCCCGAGCATGACCGGCAGAGAGTTCACCTGAGGCGAGCATGTCGCGTACAGGATCTGGAAGCTTGAGGAGCCTCAGACTGTTAGCAACGTGACTGCGGCTCTTGCCTATGATGCCGCCAAGGTCGTTCTGGGTATACCCATACTCGGCGATCAGTTGATCATAACCGAGAGCTTCTTCAAGTGCGTTGAGGTCTGCGCGTTGCACATTCTCGACAATCGCGATCTCGAGCGCAGTGCGATCGTCCACGTCCCGAACGATCACCGGAATCTCGTGAAGACCAGCCAGTTGCGCCGCACGCCACCGCCGCTCACCAGCAATGATCTCATACCTGTCACCAACCGTCCGAACAACAACCGGCTGAACGATTCCATGCTGGCGGATTGAACTTGCAAGATCTTGCAGGTCGCCTTCGTCGAATTGTCTTCTAGGATTTCGAGGATTGCGCGCGATATGCTCGATCGGCACCATCCGATCTGGATTGACGGCGCTACGAGGCTCATCAACCTGCAAAGGCTGATCCATTTCTCCGATTAGGGCTGCCAAGCCACGTCCCAGCCGACGCTTTGAAAGATCGTCACTCATATTCATTCCATCGATTTTCAGGCCGCTTTGCGGCGTCGTTCCCGCTGGATGACCTCGGAGGCAAGCTGCAGATAGGCCTGACTCCCGGCGCATTTGAGATCATAAAGTATAGCCGGCTTACCATATGAAGGCGCCTCCGAAACGCGAACATTCCGTGGGATGAGAGTTTGGTAAACCTTGTCGCCAAGATACGATCGCACGTCGCTGACGACCTGCTGCGCCAGATTATTGCGCGCGTCGAACATCGTTAACACGATGCCCTGGATATCGAGGCCCGGGTTTACGGTTTGCCGGACTTGGTTCACCGTTTCCAGAAGCTGGCTCAGACCTTCCAGAGCGAAGAACTCGCATTGCAAGGGTACAAGCACCGACTGCGCAGCAGCCATCGCATTCATCGTCAGCAGGTTGAATGATGGTGGACAATCCAGAATGACGTAGGAGTAGGGCAGCGATACCTGCGTCAGGGCCCGCTTTAGGCGAAACACCCTGTCGGGTTGCTGAGAGATCTCCATCTCGAAACCGAGAAGATCCATCGTAGATGGCACAATGGACAGATTGGGGACAGCCGTCGGCAACACCGTCTGCTCAACGGTATGGGTGCCCATAAGAACGTCATATGATGAGACTTCGCGGTCGCGTCGGTCAATACCAAGCCCGGTGCTTGCATTGCCCTGCGGATCGAGATCGACAATGAGAACTTGCTCGCCGATAGCTGCCAAAGCCGTCGCCAGGTTGATCGCGGTCGTTGTCTTGCCGACTCCGCCCTTTTGATTGGCAATGGTGATGATACGCGTGTTCTGGCTCATGCCGCACCCTAACGAGGCTGACTAATCCTTCGGCCGGAGATTGCTCACCTCTAGGATGACTGAGTCTATCTCGATGGCGCTGGGATGTTCTACCAGATCAAACTCCCATTCACCACGCGCTTTCTCTAACTCGCGCCGATAATCCCTACCTTTGTGGAATAAGGCGCTTGCAGTCGTACTGGAGAGCCAGGGAGATGCATATCTGAACAGCAGATCCAGATCAGCGAGGGCCCTTGCAGACACGTAGTCGCAGGGTCCGGTAATCTCTAACGCATCCTCCGCACGAACGGGATGAATGGAACCTTTTGCTTGTGTTTCAAGCAGGGCTACTCGCAGAAAAGACGCCTTTTTCTGGTTGCTTTCAACCAGGTGAACCCATCCGCCTTCAACCTCGTTCAACAAGATCGCCGTGATTACGCCGGGAAATCCGCCACCAGATCCCAGATCGACCCAGGTGGCGGCTGCTGGCTTAAGCTGAAACAACTGAGCACTATCGGCAATGTGCCGATTCCACAGCTCATCCAGCGTAGACGGGGCGACCAGATTGATGCGGGATGCCCATTTACGGAAGAGATCCGCAAAATGCTCAAGCCTCTGCTGCGTTTCACGTGAAACACGCTTGTCGTTCAGCTGCATCACTGGACTCGCATCGCGTGCGTTTTGGCCTGTTTCCGGACCATCGCGAGCAGTAGAGCAGACGCTGCAGGCGTCATGCCTTCAATGCGGGCCGCCTGTGCAAGCGAAGCCGGTTGTTGCCGCTTCAACTTCTGCTTTAACTCATTCGACAGTCCTGAGAGCAGATCATAGTCGAAGCTCTCCGGTATAAGCAGGCTTTCATCCCGACGAAGAGCAATAATATCGCTCTCCTGACGCTCTATGTAAACAGCGTAGCCTGCTTCAATCTCCAAAGCCTCTGCGACCCGTCGAGACAACGTCTTCAACTCAGGCCATACCCCCGAAAGAGTGGAAACCGTCACCTCAGGAAATGCCAAAAGGTCGTAAGCACTGCGGCGCTGGCCGTCCTGATTGATCTTGAGGCCATGACCAGCAGCCTCACTTGGCGTCATTGAAAGGTCTTTCAGCCGGTGATGCCAGTATGCAATCTCTGCCTCATATGCCCTAAACCGCTGTTCCCTTTCCTGCCCAACCAGCCCCGCCACAATCCCATCGGGCGTGAGGCGAACATCTGCGTTATCGGCACGAAGGGAAAGCCGGTACTCGGCACGCGACGTAAACATGCGATAAGGTTCTGTGACACCTTTGGATGTAAGGTCGTCCAGCATCACGCCAATATACGAACTGGAGCGACTGAACCGATAGGATGGAGTACCACTTGCGCGAAGTGCGGCATTCAGACCAGCTGCCAAGCCCTGCGCTGCTGCTTCCTCGTAACCGGTTGTTCCATTGATTTGCCCGGCGAGGAAAAGTCGCTTGATCTTCTTGACCTCAAGGGCAGATGACAGTTCGCGAGGATCAACGTGGTCATATTCAATCGCATAGCCAGGCTGAAGAATACGCACATCATTAAGCCCAGGGATGGTATGTATGAAAGCCTCTTGGACCGCCGCCGGCAAGGATGTGGATATCCCATTAGGATACACCGTGTCGTCGTCCAGCCCCTCCGGTTCCAGGAAGATCTGATGGCCGTCCCTTTCTCCAAAGCGAACGATCTTGTCCTCGATGGAGGGACAATAGCGGGGGCCAACGCCTTTGATTTGACCTGAATACATCGCGGACAAATGGATATTGTCACTGATGATCTGATGCGTTGCATTAGTGGTTCGCGTCACGCCACAAGCAATTTGCCGGTTTGTGATATGATCCGTCATGAAGGAAAAGGGAACCGGCTCCTCGTCGGCCTCCTGTGTACCGATCGCCGCCCAGTCGATGGTCTTGCCGTCCAGACGAGCCGGTGTACCTGTTTTCAGTCGCCCGAGATTAATCTGATGGCGGGCTAGGGTTGCTGATAATCCGGTCGAAGGGGCTTCGCCCATGCGACCGGCCGGTATCTTTTCGGTTCCGATATGAATCATGCCGCGTAGAAATGTACCCGTCGTCAAAACGACGGCCCCACAATGATAGGTCCGGCCGTCAGCCATTTGCACGCCTTGGACTACAGCGTCTTCTACAAGAAGATCTTGCGCATCACCTTCGATAACAGTGAGGTTCTGGTGGTTGAAGATCTCCTTTTGCATCGCCAGCCGGTAAAGCTTGCGATCCGCCTGGGTACGAGGTCCTCGAACAGCCGGTCCTTTACGGCGGTTCAGCATCCTGAATTGGATGCCTGCGGCATCTGCGACTCGTCCCATCAGCCCATCAAGCGCGTCTACCTCGCGCACCAAGTGTCCCTTGCCCAGTCCGCCAATGGCAGGATTGCAGGACATGACGCCGATCGTCTCGCGCTTGTGCGTGATAAGGGCGGTCTTAGCGCCCAGCCGTGCTGCAGCGCTGGCTGCCTCACATCCGGCGTGTCCACCGCCAATAACGATAACGTCGAATGCCTCTGTCATCATGAACCTATACCACGTGTTTCACGTGAATCACTTGCCAATGCAAAATTGCGAAAAGATGACGTCAAGCAACTGCTCCACGTCCACACGTCCGGTAATGCGACCGAGCGCGGTAGCCGCCGACCTCAGATGCTCTGCGCGCACCTCGAGTTGATTCGCGGTCAAAGCCTCGCCTATGGAGTCAGAAGCCTCCCGGAGCAACTGCAGCTGCCTATGACGTACCGGAGCAAGAGAGCCAGACCATAGCGCCTGCACCCTTTCGAGGATCTGCTTACGCAACTCCTTTAACCCAAGTCCGGATTTGGTCGAAACGCA
>CAYNED010000032.1:0-18016 GCA_964396135.1 uncultured Neorhizobium sp. | reverse complement strand
CGCATCTCGCCCCTTACCTGCCGGGCCATCCCGAGCAGGACGGACGCGAGGGCGCGGTGTCGGCGGCTCCCTTCGGGTCGCCGTCGATCCTGCCGATCTCCTGGTCCTACTGCCTGATGATGGGTGGAGAGGGGCTTACCCAGGCGACGAAGGTGGCCATTCTCAACGCCAACTACATCGCCGCACGGCTGAAGGGCGCCTATGACGTGCTCTATAAGTCCGAGGCGGGACGTGTGGCGCATGAATGCATCATCGATACGCGCCCGCTGAATACCTCGGCCGGTGTCAGCGTAGATGACGTTGCCAAACGCCTGATCGACTGCGGCTTCCACGCGCCGACCATGAGCTGGCCTGTTGCAGGCACGCTGATGATCGAGCCAACAGAATCAGAAACCAAGGCTGAGATTGACCGCTTCTGTGATGCGATGCTCACGATCCGTGAGGAAGCGCGTGCCGTTGAGGAAGGGCGTATGGACCGGGACAACAACCCGCTCAAGAACGCGCCGCATACGGTGGAGGACCTCGTAGGGGAATGGGATCGTCCCTATTCTCGCGAACAGGCCTGCTTCCCACCCGGCTCGTTCAGGGTCGACAAGTATTGGGCACCCGTAAACCGAATCGACAATGTCTACGGCGATCGCAATTTGGTGTGCACTTGCCCGCCGATGAGCGAGTACGCGGAAGCGGCTGAGTAAACCCAGGAAACAAGATTGCCGAGGCGGCTCGCGCGCCGACCCGCCTCGGCTTGACTGGATGCACATTCCACCGGGACCACCTCCCGTAAATTAGAAAGCTCTGCACAAGCTAAGCGTGACATAAGTGCTAATACAACGCACAATAGCCTGTCTCAGGACGTGGCCGGCCGAATCGCAAATAGGTGATCAATGCTGCACGAGAGTACAAGCCGTTCCGAAGTTACGCTCAGGTCGGAAGACCTCAATCTGTTGCAGCGCTTCTTGGAAGCATGGTGTGAAGAGCATCACGTGGACCTGAAGGATGACCGGGCAGCCGAGGTCGCTTCTGCTCTCATAGACTGGTATCGGTCCGGCATGACGGATCGGGACATGCTAAAATCCGACCCTCCCCAACTGCCTCCCAAGCCCGAAACAATACAGCATCTTCTGCGGCGTCTTTCCGAACACTAACACGCGAGATGTAGGTCTTGCAGCAGCATCTTGGCCTGAAAGGTCCACCGTTTGCGAGACCCGGGTTAAGCGATTTATTTCTCTCGACAGGACTTGTCTTGTAACCATTTACCGCTATGTTAAGGCTATCGAACTTTGCTAGCGACTTTTGTTCCAAAGCTACGGCTGTATCAGATTTCCTCGTCATCGTCGATTTATCCAGATCGGTCTCCAAGACCGGGCCCACAACGATTACAAGGAATATCGTTATGAACACAGGTACCGTAAAGTGGTTCAACAGCACCAAAGGCTTTGGTTTCATCCAGCCTGACAACGGCAGCCAGGACGTTTTCGTCCATGTTTCCGCCGTTGAGCGCGCCGGCATGCGTGGCCTGACCGAAGGTCAGAAGATCAGCTACGACATCGTCCAGGACAAGCGCTCGGGCAAGAGCTCTGCAGACAACCTGCAGGCTGCCTAAGGTTTTCATTGCCACGCGCAACCACGGATGTAATGGTGCGCCGCAGGCAGTGATGGTGAAGGTCGGGAGCAGTCCCGGCCTTTTGTTTTTGTGCATGAATAGACTAAGAGCCTTGCGCCCGGTCTGTTCGCTGAACGGTAGGCGATGGTAGAAACCTCGTCTTCGTTGAGCAGTTATCATGTGCGAACGCATTGCCAAGACCATCCTCATCATGGTCTTGCATTGTACCGCGTCCATCTCGCCGACTGAAGTTTCGAGCGGGCGCATCACCGAAGCCAGGAACAATCACCCGGCTTCACTCAGGCTGGAGGGAAAGGAAGACCCGCTTCCCTTCGGCGACGCCTCCGGGTCATCCGAACCTGGTTCGGATCAAGAAGTAACGGCCGACGGCCGGAAAGGAGCTATTTTTGCAGGTACTCGTGAGAGACAACAACGTCGACCAGGCACTGCGCGTCTTGAAGAAGAAGATGCAGCGCGAAGGTCTGTTCCGTGAAATTCGGGCACGCACCGCTTATGAAAAGCCGTCTGAAAAGCGGGCTCGTGAGAAGGCGGAAGGTATCCGCCGGCAGCGCAAACTGGCGCGCAAGCAGATGCAGCGCGAAGGCCTATTGCCAATGCCGAAGAAGAAGATCCTTCCGGCCCGTCCGCGGTGACACCCATCTTAACGCGGCCCTAGCGGCCGCGTTTATTGTTCATGCAGAGGAGCATGCCATGACCGCCACCAAAGACGAATTCTTCAAGCCCGCCAAGATGTCTGCCCAGGCGAAAGCCGAGCAGACCAACTCCGTTGTTAGTGACATTCTCGATGTGGAAACCAACGCGCGTGAGAAAAAAACCGAAAAACTGAAGGCGCTGCGCCTGGCTCAGCCTACACCGGAGCCGGTCAAGACACGCAAGGCAAAGCGCTAAGTCCTTCCCGCTGCGTCCTACCGCCACCTTCGCGGCAACAGCCGCAGTGAAAATGTTCGCGCGATAGCGTAATGAGCACATTTGCACGTCCGATCTCGGTCAGACCATCGACACGAGATCTAATTTCGCATCGATCTCAGGAGGAACAGGATGGAACATCAAGACCGTAACAGGCTCTGGGACATGCTCTTCGATACAGACTCTCAGTCAGGAACGGCCAGGATGGTCGCTTTGCTTGCTGCGTTCGCCGTCGTCGGCGGTGGATTGTCATGGCTTCTGACCTGATTCAGCCGCCGGGCTGGCTGCAGTCGCTCCATCTGCATGCACGCTAGTCCGCACCACAGTCCCTCTAGTCAAGTTCGAGATCACAGCGCCCGCTCAAGATGGCGCCATGCAACGGGCAAGGTCCGTGCGGCTGCTTCGCGCTGCACAACAATTTTGACCTTGAGCCAGGAACGGGCCCCTCAGAGTGGCTTGGTAGGCTCACCATGTTACGTTTCGACTGCGGTAGGCCCTCTTCCATCCGGCGTCACTCTCCCCTAGGGTCGTCGCATGCCCTCGATCCGCGTCCGCATGTCTTACGCCTTTCACCGCCATTCCGCGGCCCTTGCCTTAGCACTCGGCCTCGCGTCGGCGCTCTTCCCCGGAGTGGCATTCTTCGCGAGTGCCGAAACAAGCTTCCCGCCAGCACCGCTTCCTCCAGCCGAGCCCTGGCAACCGGTGGAGCAGATCAAGACCTATGCCATCAGCGGGACCACCGGGATTGATCTGTATCGCTCCATTGGCGACCGGGGACCTGAAGCCGGTGTGCATGCGATAGCACATACTGCATTCAAGCTGACTTGGACGCGCGACTATCGCCCGCAGCCAGACAGATCCTGCGTCCTCGCGGTGGCAAAGCCGAAGCTCGTGATCACTTATACGCTGCCGCAAGCACCGAAGAATCTCCCACACGCGGTCGCTCAAAGCTGGGCGCGCTTCATCGCCGGGGTTAAGATGCACGAGCGGGTGCACGGGGACCAGATTGTCGAGATGGTACGTGGGATCGAGACCTTCAGCCGCGGGCTGACAGCAGAGAAGGATCCGAAATGCCAGAAGGTGCGCGAGAAGCTGCAGGCTCGTCTGAAGGAGTTCTCCGACGAGCGGGTCCGCAAGAGCCGAGACTTCGACGAGGAAGAACTTGCTAACGGCGGCGCAGTTCACCAGCTGATCCTGGCGTTGGCGAATGGCCCCTGAAAGAGCCGTGCCAGTGCAACGCCTATGCCGCACAGGAATCACACGAAAACCCCCGCAGCGAACTGCGGGGGCAAGGTCGAGGGAAGGTTTTGCCTCAGCTTACTGCTGAGCCTGGCTACCCTGGATGCCTTCGAATGCCGGGGCATCTTCAAGCTGCTGGCGGGTCACATTGAGGACGATACGATCCGGCAGACCGTCTTCGCCGATCTGGATTGTCTCGCCGCTGCCGGCAGTGTTGGCCGCCGTCTGGTCAGCAGGCATGCCCGTGCCGGTCGTCGTGTTACCGGTTGCGGCCGTATCAGAGCCGGTCGCCGGCATTCCGGTGCCCGTTGTGGTGTTGCCGGTGGCGGCCGTGTCGGTGCCGGTCGTCGCGGTGCCCGTGCCGGCCGGAGCCGCGGTGCCAGTCGAAGCAGTGGTTTCTTCATCCACCTGCTGCTGCTGGTTCATCTGCGCAGCAGCCTGGTCAGCTTCAGCCTGAGTGGCACCCGGGCCGAGCTGGAGCGCCGACATGTCAACCGCTACATCCTTCTGGCCGATTCCGAGGAAGCCGCCGACGCCGATGATCACGGCGTTCACGGAACCATCCTGGCTGACGAGAACGTCGCTGATGGAGCCGATGCTTTCACCATCGCTGCCGTATACGGACTTGCCTTCAAAATCGGAAACACGCCATGCGCCCGAAGATGGGACGGTCACGAAGGGACCTTCAGTCGTGTTGCTGGCGTCAGCGGTATCGCCCATCGGCTTGGAGTGATCCATGCCGCCTGCGGCGTTGTTGTTCTGGTTGCTCATTGCGTCGTCCTGCACGACGCCAGGGGCTGCCGGGGTAGTCGTGGCGGCTCCGTCGCTCGTCTGTGCAGCTGCAGCCAGCGGGAAGGCTGCGGAGAGAAGAAGGATCGAAAGCAAACGCTTTGTCATGGACATGCTCCTTGGGTTGCGTGAATTGGACAACAGGACAACCCATGTGCTCAAAAATCGTTCCCCATGACGTTTCCGTGAGCACAATTTTACCTCGTGCAGCTCAGCCGAGTTTGCGTACTCCCTCCCTCGCCTCGCTCGTCGCCCCCTCCAGATCCACCGCCGCAAAGGCTGCAGCGATGACCTCCGGACCGGCTCCCGGCCGTGTCGCCTCCGCCGACAGGATCTGGCGGTAGCGCCTGGCACCCACAAAGCCATGAAACAGCCCCACCATGTGGCGGGTGACATGGTTCAGCCGCCCTCCCGATGCCAGCACCTCTTCCCCATACGCCATCATCGCGTCCCGGAGAGCGAGCCAGTCAGGCACCTGGGGCGCCTCCCCGAAAATTTTCTCGTCCACCTGCGCCAACATTCCGGCATTCTGGTAGGCGGCCCTGCCAAGCATCACCCCATCCATCTGCTCCAGATGGCCTTTGGCCTGATCAAGGTCGGTGATGCCGCCATTGATCCCGAGGAAGACTTGAGGATTTTCGCGCTTCATCCTGTAAACGATCTCGTAGTCGAGCGGCGGGACCTCTCGGTTTTCCTTGGGCGACAGCCCCTGGAGCCAGGCCTTGCGGGCGTGGACCCAGACGGCATCCGCGCCGGCGGCGATCACCCGCACCAGGAAGTCGGGCAGCACCGCCTCCGGTTCCTGCTCGTCCACGCCGATGCGGCACTTGACCGTCACCGGAACTGGCGAGACCCGCTTCATCGCGGACACGCAATCCGCCACCAGTTCGGGCGTGCGCATCAGGCAGGCGCCGAATGTCCCCGACTGCACCCGATCCGACGGACAGCCGACATTGAGGTTGATCTCGTTATACCCGAACGGAGACGCTATGCGCACTGCCTCGGCAAGCTTGCCTGGATCCGATCCCCCAAGCTGCAGCGCCACTGGATGCTCGGCCTCTGAAAACGACAACAGCCGCTCGCGTGGGCCGTGGATGATCGCATCCGCCACCACCATCTCGGTGTAGAGCAAGGCGCGTCCTGTCATCTGCCGGTGGAAATAGCGGCAATGCCGGTCCGTCCAGTCGATCATAGGTGCTACGGCGAAAATTTTGCGACCGTGGTTGAGGGCATCGGAGTACATGTCAGTCCTTTCGTAAGGCGCGCTCATACACCATGCACGCCCAGCCTGCCAGTTTTGCGCAACCGCCATCGGCGCTAGGATGGCGTCAGGGAATCAGGATGGAGGCGCTGTCGCGGCGGCGCTGGACAAGCGGGAGGACGAAAATGCCACTTTACGCTCTTGGGAGGATCGAGCCGGCAACTCCCGCAGCCGATCGTTATTGGGTGGCGCCGACGGCGACCGTGATCGGCGATGTCCGCATCGGCCTCGATGTTGGCATCTGGTTCGGAGCGGTCCTGCGGGGTGACAACGAACCAATCGTGCTCGGGGAGCGCACCAATATCCAGGAAGGCGTGATGATCCACAATGACCTCGGCTTCCCCGTCACGATTGGCGCCGGTTGCACCATCGGCCACCATGCCATCATCCACGGCTGCACGATCGGCGAGAATTCTCTGATCGGCATGGGTGCAACGGTGCTTAACGGCGCGCGTATCGGCAGCAACTGCCTGGTCGGCGCGAACGCGCTGATCACCGAGGGCAAGGACTTTCCCGACAACTCGCTGATCGTCGGATCACCCGCCAAAGTCGTTCGAACGCTCGACGAGACCGCGGTGGCGGCGCTGCGCAGATCCGCAGCACATTACGTCGAACGCTGGCAGCTCTTTGCGCGTGACCTGCGGCCCCTCTGAAGGGACCGGTCCCGGCGCCGGACACAACCTCGCTTACTTGATCATGAAAAGGAGCGGGCCGCTCCAGCGGCCGCTCGACCGGACGTCAGGCAGTCGCAGCCGCCGCCCGGAATGTCACCAGCTTCTGGCGCTGTTCGTCCCACAAAACAAGTTTCACGCATTGCAGGCTTTCCCACAGCGTAATGCGCCCGATACCCGCAAGCTGCGGATGGTCACGCAGCACTTCCGGCAGCCGGTAGTAGGGAATGCGGCTGGCCAGATGGTGCACGTGGTGAATGCCGATATAGCCCGTCAGCCAGCGCAGTCCCGGCGGCAGGTCATAGTGGGAGGCACCATGGAGGGCCGCCTGCGGAAACTTCCAGTCCTCGCCAGCCGACCAATGCGTTTCTTCGAACTGGTGCTGGACATAAAACAGCCAGACGCCGGCAGCGCCTGCGAGCAGCACGACCGGCAGGTGAATAACGAGGAAGGGCACGAACCCGACGAGGGAGATCATCAGGCCGGACAGGACGAGGACGGCGGCATTCGTTGCCATGGTCGAGACCCAGGGCGAAGCGCCCGATCTCATCATTCCGAACGGCAGGCGTTGCTTGAACAGGAACAGGTAAGCCGGGCCGATGCCGAACATGACCAGCGGGTGCCGATAAAGCCGATATCCAAGCCGCCGCATCGGAGACAGCGCACGGTATTCCGCCACGGTCAGCGTGGTGATGTCGCCGATACCGCGTTCATCGAGATTTCCGGCGGAGGCGTGGTGGGCCGCATGGGCGCGCCTCCAGTAATCATACGGGGTCAATGTCAGGACACCGAGCAAGCGGCCTGTCCAATCGTCGAGACGTCGCTGGGCGAAGAAGGAGCCATGACCGCAATCGTGCTGGATCATGAACAACCGGAGCAGAAACGCTCCGGCAGGCAGAATGGCGACAAGCCCGAACCAGAATTCGTTCAGGAGAGAATAGCAGGCGGCGGCCCAGAAAACGGCAAATGGCACCAGGGTGACGATGAGCTCAAAGGCACTCCGGCTGGTGCGGGGCTGCCTATACTTCGCCAGGGTCTTCAACCACGCTCCCGGATTGTCTTCAACCTGTGAAGCGGGTGGATAGACATGTGCGTTCATTATGATGTTCCATTCCTTTCGCCCGCATCCCGGGACAATTCCAGCGCCCGTGACTCAGGGCGCAGTGACCGATGTCAAAAACAGGTAGGGCTTACACCGGCCTGTCGGCTGTTCCGCCGGGCCATATAAGCACCGTCATTTCCTGCAGACGAGTCCATTTATGCATGATCACCTTCCAATATGGGAGGTGACACGTCGCGTTCCCATCGTCGAACCGAATAAAGCTTGAGCCTGCGGGGGAAATCGATTTTGCCGATGGTCAAGTACGAACCTACTTCAAGTAACAGGGATCGCCGTCGGCGACGCGCAACGGCAGGTCGATTCTTGAAAGAGAGAGTTCGTCCAGAAACGCTCGAGGCGAGTGAACAACATCGGCAAACAATATCGAGTTGGTCATATAGCTCAGGCCGAAAGCCCCGTAAACCAGCGGCAGCAAGATGCCTGACGTATAGCGGTGCTAGCCGGCGCAAGTCTCGCAAAGTCCGCGGATTTCAATGGTGGTCTTGGCCGGTTTGAACCTGCGCTGCTGTGCCCAGTCTTCCAGCCGGTGGTCTACGGCATGGTCGTGGAACTCGACAACATGGCCGCAACTCTCGCAGATCGCGAAGGCGACGGTGCCGTGGCTATGGCCGCCGCAGCAATCCTTCTCCTGGTGCGCACAGGCAACGAAGGCGTTGAGGCTTTCCAGCCGGTGAACCATGCCGCGCTCGAGCAATTTGTCCAGCGCCCGATAGACCTGCAGCGGCGCACGAAAGCCGTTGTCGCGAAGCTTGTCCAGGATTGTATAGGCGCTGAGCGGACCCTCCGACCGCGACAAGACGTCAAAGACCAGCGACTGGTTCTTGGTCAGGGCGGGAACGGTCATGATCGAATTCCTTCGCTGGTAGTGTCCGCGCCGGCGCGGTTGAACGGCAGCAGGCTGACGATGAAGAGCAGCAGCGCGGCAACCACGATGGATGGCCCGGACGGCGTGTCATAATGTAGGGATCCGAACAGCCCACCTGCAACCGCCAGCGCGCCGATCAGTGACGCGAGCACCGCCATGCGCTCGGGGCTTGCGGAAAAGCGGCGGGCGGTGGCGGCGGGAATGATCAGCAGCGACGTGATCAGCAGGATGCCGACAATCTTCATTGCGATCGCGATCACCAGCGCCATCATCAGCATGAAGAGAAGCCGCGCCCGCTCCGGCTTCAGCCCCTCGGCTTCCGCGACGTCCTCGCTGATGGTGGACGCGACCAGCGGGCGCCAGAGCCAGACGACGGCAGCGAGCACAACGAGCCCGCCCCCCCAGATCAACGCGATGTCCTGGCGGGTGACGGCCAGAATGTCGCCGAACAGGAAGGCCATGAGGTCAATCCTGACCCAGCTCATGAAGGCGACCAGCACGAGGCCGATGGCGAGCGTCGAATGCGACAGGATGCCTAGAAGCGCGTCCGCCGACAGTGCCTGCCGGCGCTGCAGGACGAGCAGGATGAGCGAGACCAGCACTGCAACGGCGAAGACGCTTACCATCAAGTTGAGCGAAAAAAGCAGTGACAGCGCGACGCCGAGAAGCGCCGAATGGGCCATGGTGTCGCCGAAATAGGCCATCCGCCGCCAGACGACGAAGCAGCCAAGCGGCCCGGTGGTCACCGCTACGCCGATGCCGGCGAGCAGTGCGCGGACGAAGAAATCATCAAGCATGGCGCGCCGCCTCCCCATCCTGGCTGCCGTGACCGTGACTTTGGTGATCGTGGCCGTGTCCCTGATCATGACCTTCGTGGTCCTGATCATGGTGGTGATGATGACCGTCCTCGGGATGGCAGTGGTCAGTGATAGAACCGTCGCCGTGCTGCACACGGCCATCCGGCAGATGGGTGTGATCGTGCTGGTGATTGTAGAGCGCCAGCCCCCGGGCACTGCCGCCGAAGAGACGCTGATAGTCGTCACTGCGGCTGACGAAGTCCGGCGTCCCGCGGCAACAGACATGGCCGTTCAGGCAGACCACAGTATCCGTCGCCGCCATCACCATGTGCAGGTCGTGCGAAATGAGCAGGATGCCGCAGCCGGTCGTGTCGCGGATCTGGCGGATGAGATCGTAGAGCGCCGTCTCACCAGCGAAGTCGACGCCTTGGACCGGTTCGTCGAGAACCAGAAGATCCGGCTTGCGGGCGATCGCGCGGGCCAGCAGCGCCCGCTGGAATTCACCGCCGGACAGATGCCGCACCTCAGCGTCGATCAAATGAGAGATGCCGGTCGCCGATAGAGCGGCAAGCAGATCGGCGTCCGACAGTGCGTTGGTCAGGCGCATCAGGCGACGTACGGACAGCGGCATGGTCCAGTCGATCGACAGCTTTTGGGGCACGTAACCGATGCGCAGGTCACCGGCACGGGCGACCGTGCCCTCGCTTGGACCCAACACACCGGTGACGAGCTTTGCGGTCGTCGACTTGCCGGCCCCGTTCGGGCCGATCAGGGTCAGGATTTCGCCGCGATAGATGGAGAGATCGACGCCCCGCACCAGCCAACGACCGTTGCGCTGGATTCCCGCATTCTGCAGGCCGACAAGCTGGTTGCGGTCCTGCCATCCGCTCTTGTTTTGCATCAGCATCTTTTTCTTGTGCCCGGTTGCCTGCCGCTATGACACACGTTATAGCATAACGCAATTGATGTAATAACATAACAATCACACACAAGACAGGCAAAGGCGTATTACGATGAAATCCCGAGCCCTCCTGCTAGCCAGTTCCTTCCTCCTCTCAGCCTCTGCGGCCGCCGCCGCCCCTGAGGTCGTGGTATCCATCAAGCCGATCCACTCGCTGGTCGCGGCCATTATGGAAGGCGTAGGCGAGCCGAAGCTGATCGTCGAAGGTGCCGCCTCGCCCCATACCTTCACGATGAAGCCGTCCAATGCGCGCGCCGTCGAAGGTGCAGACGTCGTGTTCTGGATGGGCCCGGGCATGGAAGCCTTTCTGAAGAAGCCGCTGGAGGCGCTGGCGTCCGACGCGACCGTCGTCGAACTCGACGATGCGGAAGGTCTGGCCAAGCTGCCTTTCCGCGAAGGCGGCGCTTTCGAAACGCATGACCACGGGCACGAGGACCACGACCACGCCGAAGGAGCGCGAGAAGGCGGCCACGACCATGATGGGCACGGGCACAGCCATGACGACCACGCCGACGAGGCTGCGGGTGACCATCACCATGATCACGGCGAGTTCGACACCCACCTCTGGCTCGACCCGATGAATGCCAAAGCCATGGCTGCTGCGATAGAGAGGGCGCTGGCCGAAGCGGATCCGGAAAACGCCGAGGCCTATGCCGCTAACCTGGATTCGCTCAAAGGCAAGATCGATGCGCTCGACAAGGAGATCGCCGAGACGGTGGCGCCAGTGAAGGACAAGCCCTTCGTCGTTTTCCATGACGCCTACCAGTATTTCGAAAGTCACTACGGCGTGCGCGTCGTTGGCTCGATCACCGTCTCACCGGAGGTTATGCCCGGGGCCGAACGCGTGAAGGAAATCCACCAGAAGGTGCAGGATCTCGATGCCACCTGCGTCTTCGCCGAGCCGCAGTTCGAGCCGAAGCTGATCCAGGTTGTGACCGAAGGCACAAACGCCCGCTCCGGCACGCTGGACCCGGAAGGCGCGACACTGACGGAAGGTCCGAATCTCTATTTTGACCTGATGCGATCCATCGCCACGAACCTGAAGACCTGCCTATCAGGCGCTTGACCGCATAGGCACGACGCGAGAAAGGGCGGCGCAGCGCCGCCCTTTCTCGTCATGTCACCGTCCGGCGATGATACTGGCGATGATCCCAGACGTGATGCCGACCAGAAGAAATTGGTTGTCAACCTGCACCCACCGGTGGCCACGCGGTGGTGCGGATAGCCGGTGACGGCGGTAATCGCGCACCTCGCGCATGTGGCGCCTTTCGGCCGCCGACATGCGGTGCCCCTTCTTCCAGTGATGCTTGGGAGCCACGAACCTCTTTGGCGGCGCCATCCGCTTGTGCGGCGCCGACTGCTCGACATGACGCCCTCGGTCGTTATGGCCACGATGATGATCCCGGGCCTGTGCCATCGGGGCCGCAAGGATCGTGGCGGAGAGCAAGACGATAACGAACTTCTTCATGACTGTTTCCTCGTGTTGAACACGTTGGAAACTAGGGGCTGGCGGATGAACCCTATCTGAACGCCAGGATTACATATCTGTAATGAAAATACAGGCTTGGCTCGAACATTTCAGGTTCACCGTTAACAATCCTGAAGGAAGTCTCAGCCCTCCAGCGCCTCGTAGACGAAGCGGCTGAAGTCCGCCCGCCTGGTCCGTCCCGAGGTATCGAAGGCAAAGACCCCTGCAAAGGCGCCAGTGAACGAGCCATGTTCGCCGCGCCCGCCCTCGTCGGAGATGACACCAGCATCGAGTGCGGGACCGAGCGCCCGCCAGTCGTTGCTGCCGCCGGCCCGCCAGGAAAACTGCAGGTCGTTGTCTTGGATTTCCATGGCCAGATCGACCGGGCCGTCCGGCACCGCCACGCCACTGTCGGCGGGGAAGACCATGCGGCCGTGCGGGAAATCGCCGGGGCAGGAGAAGATCGTGACTACGCGGCCGAGCTTCTCATGGAGCGTCACCACCACCGCATGAAACTTGTGGCGGTTGTAATAGTGCGTCAGGCCGGCCACCTGCTGATAGGTGTCGGGAATGAACTCCACGGTTGTCTCCGCGCGGAAGGAGTGATGCTCCTGCCGCCGCGCGACCAGGGCCTGCTCGAACCAGGAGCCGATGCTTTCGCGGCCGTAGAGGCGCAGATGACCCGGTCGCTCCGAAAGGCTGAAGAGACGCTCCGGCTGCGGCGTGCGCAGCCACTGGAAGTCCATCGGTAGCGGCCCCGGCTCGAACCGGGTTTCGATGCGTGACGGCTGGTCGTGCCGCTCAACATCCGCCGGTGCCGGAACCTCGACATCGGGTACGACACCGCCCTGCGCGAGATAGAGCCAGTCGTCGTCCTTCCAGACGCACTTCTGCAGTGCCGTTTCGCGCCCCAGCGTGCACCGCCGCTTCGGCGGCATAGGACGGCCGCAGAGATGCGTATGATAGGCCTGCCCATCCGGGGTCTCGACATACTGCCCGTGCCCTGCCCTCTGCAGGACTGCGTTCGGAGCGTCCTTGGAGGTGATGAGATGCATGTTCGGATGCATTTCATACGGGCCGTCGATGGAGCGCGAACGGGCCATGGTGACGGCATGGTCGTAGCCGGTGCCGCCTTCTGCGGTCGTCAGGTAGTACCAGCCATTGCGCTTGAAGATATGCGGCCCCTCGACCAAGCCCAGCGGGCTGCCGGCAAAGATATTCTTGATCGGGCCCGTCAGGGCCTTCGTCGCCGGGTCCCATTCCTGCAGCAAGATGCCGTCGAAGGCCGGGTGCTTCGGCGCGCCGCCATAGCTTTCCGTGCGATGGTTCCACTGCATGTTGAGGAACCACTTGCGGCCATCGTCATCATGAAACAGCGACGGGTCGAAGCCCGACGAGTTGACGTAGATCGGGTCGGACCATTCCCCCTCGATCGTCGGCGAGGTGACGATGTAGTTGTGGGCGTCCTTGAAGTTGCCGTCAAAGCGCTTGACGTCAGTATAGACGAGCCAGAACAGGCCGTCGGCATAGGAGAGACATGGCGCCCAGATGCCACAGCTGTCGGGGTTGCCGCGCATGTCGAGCTGGCTTGCGCGCTCCAGCGGCCGGCGCACCAGCGTCCAGTTCACCAGGTCCCGCGAATGATGGATCTGCACGCCCGGATACCATTCGAAGGTGGAGGTAGCGATGTAGTAATCCTCGCCGACGCGGCAGATGGACGGGTCGGGATTGAACCCCGGCAGGATCGGGTTGCGGATCATCTTGCTGCTCCTCCACTAGGATCAATGCCCGGCGGCAAGGCGCCAGGCACCATTAGCTTACTACTTGCGCGCAGGCCCCTGCCGCTCGGCAGAGGCGGCCCAGAGATTGATGTTACCTTCGCGAGCGTAGCTATCGATTTCCGCCAGTTCCTCCGGCGTAAAGTCCGGAGCGTCGAGCGCGAGGACGCAATCCTCAACCTGTTCGGGACGGCTCGCCCCGATAAGCGCCGTCGTGACGCGACCGCCGCGCAACACCCAAGCAATCGCCATCTGTGCCAGCGTCTGGCCACGCTTCTCGGCGATGGCATTGAGTGACCGCAGGTTCTGGATGTTCTCCTCGCTCAGGAACTCGGAGCGCAGCGACTTGCCCTGGGCGGCGCGACTGTCCTCCGGGATGCCGCCCAGATACTTCGAGGTGAGCATCCCCTGCGCCAGCGGCGAGAAGACGATCGAGCCGATGCCGAGATCGTCGAGCGTGTCGAGCAGGCCGTCCTCCTCGATCCAGCGGTTGATCATCGAATAGCTCGGCTGATGGATGAGGAGCGGCGTGCCGAGCTCCTTCAGGATGGCCGCAGCCTCACGTGTACGCTGCGAATTGTAAGAGGAAATGCCGATATAGAGCGCCCTGCCTGACCGCACGATGTGGTCTAGTGCACCGCAGGTCTCCTCGAGCGGCGTGTCCGGATCGAAGCGGTGGGAATAGAAGATGTCGACATAGTCGAGGCCCATGCGCTTCAGGCTCTGGTCGCAGGAAGCGATCAGATACTTGCGGCTGCCCCATTCGCCATAGGGTCCGGGCCACATGCCGTAGCCCGCCTTGGACGAGATGATCAGTTCGTCGCGGTAACCGGCAAAATCGGTGCGCAGGATCTCCCCGAACGCAGTCTCGGCGCTACCGCCCGGAGGGCCGTAATTGTTAGCGAGATCGAAATGGGTGATGCCGAGGTCGAAGGCCTTGCGGCAGATCGCCTGCTTGCGCTCATGCGGCGTGTCATTGCCGAAATTGTGCCACAGCCCAAGTGACAGCGCCGGCAGCTTGAGCCCCGAGCGGCCGCAGCGGTTGTACTTCATCTTTGAATAGCGATCGTCTGCCGGTTGCCAGGCCATAACATCCTCCTTCTGTCCTGATGCGACGCGGGCGCGAACGGCCCGCACCGCATTGATAGCCAATCAGCGCAGAAGCGCCAGCGCCTCGTCGATGCCGAGCGGCTCAGGTTGGGTGCAGGTGGTGGTCATGTCGACAAACCGACCCTCCTCGCCCGATTTCAGGATCGAGGTGAGCACGTCGATGCCATGCAGGGAGCGATCCAACGAGCAGCGCGGGTCGCGCTTCTCGATGAGCGCCATGGCCATATCGGCAAGGCCGGCAGCGCGGTAGTTAGCACGCGGGCCGTTGGGATGCTCCTGGTTGGCCTTCGAGAACGGATGATCCCAGGCGGGCAGCGGCTTGATGTCCTTGTCGCGGCCGGACGCCTCGACAAGACCGCCGAAGAAGTTCGGGTCGGGCACATAGAGCGAGCCCTCGGTGCCATAGAGCTCCATGTTGGCATGCCGGTGCGACCAGACATCCCAACTCGCCGACATGGTGATCGTCGCGCCGTTCACGAACTCCAGCAGCGCATGGATGTTGGTTGGGGTTTCAACCGGAATCGTCTGGCCGGCGAGCGGCTGGCTAGTGATCGTGCGGGTCGGGTTCGCCATGGAAGTGAGCGATGCGACGCGCTTCACCGGCCCGATCAAGTTGATGAGGTTTGCGACGTAGTACGGGCCAAGGTCGAGGATCGGCCCTCCACCCTTGAGGAAGAAGAATCCTGGGTTCGGATGCCACATCTCCATGCCGGCGCTCATGACGTGGCAGGTGCCGGAGGTGATGCGGCCGACACCGCCTTCGTCCACATACTTGCGGGCAAGCTGGTGCGCACCGCCGAGGAAGGTATCAGGGGCGCAGCCGATCGCCAGCCCCTTGTCCTTCGCAATCCTGCGCAGTTCTTCACCCTCCTCCAGCGACAGGACCAGCGGTTTCTCCGAATAGACATGCTTGCCGGCTTCGAGAATTGCCTTGGAGACAGCGAAGTGCGCATCCGGGATCGTCAGGTTGACGATGACGTCGAGTTCGTCATTGGCAAGCAGTTCCTCGATCGTCTGCGCCTTCACTCCGTACTCCTCGGCGCGCAATTGTGCAGCCTTCGGATTGAGGTCGGCGCAGGCGAGCATGTTGACGCCCTTGAACATCGGCGCCAGCGCCAGGTAGGTGACAGAAATATTGCCGCATCCGATGATGCCGACGCCGAGTTCCTTGGCCATGTGGGGCTCCGAAATGCTGTTGTATCAGTAGGTCTTGAAGGCCGCGATTGACCGGGAAATCAGCCGTTCAAGGTCATTAGGATTGTCGTGCTCGACGACGTAGTGCTTCGTTTGCGTCTTCTCGCGCAGCGCCGCCATCAGCCCCTTCCAGTCGACGGTGCCGTGGCC
Organism: uncultured Neorhizobium sp.; assembly: GCA_964396135.1. GTDB lineage: Bacteria > Pseudomonadota > Alphaproteobacteria > Rhizobiales > Rhizobiaceae > Neorhizobium. Next base: position 2,083 of record CAYNED010000032.1, on the reverse strand, counting down.
GACATCAGCCCAGCCATCCTCATCCGTATTCTCGCCCGCTGACGCGATGTCCTTGACGTGGACGGCGGTGATGCGATCGCCATAGCGGTCGATCCAGGCAATCGGATCGCCGCCGCCGCGGATGACCCAAGCAATGTCAGCTTCCCAGGACAAATCCGCCCCACCTTCGAGGATCTGCTCCTGCGGAGTGGTACCGTCGGGCAGCGTCTTGAATTCGAAGTCATGGTTGTGCCAGCCGAAGGTGTAGCCGGCATCCTTGTAGCGCTTGCCGGCATCCGAAAGCCGCTTGCCGAAGGCGCGCCAGCCGGCGGCGTCCGTCGGCCGCAGGTCCGCGACGAGATGCGGGCAGTAGATCGCTTCCATGCCGAGCGTCTTTGCGATCAGCAGCGCCTGTTCCGGCTCCTTTTCGATCAGATCAAGCCCGAAGTGACCTGTTGGCATAGTCAGACCATTGGCGTCGAGATCGGCCTTCATCGCCTTCAACTGGCTCTCATCCATGCTCGCATAGAGGCCGCCATAACCTTCGACCTCCGCATAGCCTGCCTTGGCGAGCGCGGTCAGCGTATCGGCGAGCGGTGGGAAATTGCGCGCGCTGTAGAGCTGGAAACCGAGTTTGGTCATGTCATCCTCCCTGGGCCGGGGCCCGTCTGCTGAATGGATCAATCTGCCGATTGGCAGGAATAGAGGTCGTAGATGCGAAAGACCGGTGCTGCTGCATTGGGCTCCGATGGCGTGAAGGTGATGCGGCGGCTCTCGCCTGCAGCAAGGTCGAAGGCGTTATCGGAATAGCGGCCGGGGGTATCGCTCTCGACCATCACGAAGAGCGCAAGTCCCGAGGACTGAACCAGAAGGTCGAGGGCGCTGTCACCGGCCGGAGAGACAGAAACCTGTAGGCCCGGCGGCGCGAGATCGAGTGCCTTGTAGGTGCCGTGGACATAGTGCCCCTCGCCGCCCATGCCGTTGCTGGCGGTGAAGCTCCAGAACAGCAGGCTGTCCGGCGGTAGGTCTGCTGCCGACAGGGTGACCGCCGTCACCGCCGCGTCTGGCGAGCAGAGGGCGTCGACGCTCTTGAGCGACGTGCGCGTTCCGTCAAGCGAGACTTTCGACAGATTAATGGTGACCGTGACGTCCTCCATCGTGTCGTTGACGAGCGAGATGTGGATCTCCGCGCTGTCTTCCGAGGGAATGGCGGCAACCGCGACCGGCTGGAAGAAGCGCCGCGCGACATAGTGCAGGACCTTCCAGCCGCCGCCATAGTCAAGGCTCGACCAGGAGGCGACCGGCCAAGTATCGTTGAGCTGCCAGTAGAGCGTGCCCATGCAATGCGGCTTCAGCGACCGCCAATAATCGACCGCTGTGCGGATCGCCAGCGCCTGCTGCACCTGGCTCAGATAAACAAAGTTAGCGAAGTCCTTCGGGAAGCGGAAGTAGCGGAACATCGTCGCCGCGATCCGCTCGTTGCCCCCGGCATTTTTCTGGTGGTGCTCCATCACCGGCGAAGCAATGTTCAGGTCCTTCGGGTCGGCATAGGTCTGGATGACCGGCAATGACGTGTAGGACTGAAAGCCGAACTCCGAGCAGAAGCGCGGGCGGACCGAACGATAGTAGTCGAAGCTCTTGTTCTCGTGCCAGACGGACCAGTAGTGCATGTCGCCGGAACCATCCGCATGCCAGGCGTCGCCATAGTCGAGGTAGCCGGATGCAGGGCTCGAGGGCCACCAGATCGCGTCCGGTGCCGCCTTCTGCAGCGCCTGCTCGATCGTCCGGTTCAGGCGGTCGTAGGAGACGAGGTAACGGTCGCGGTTCTCGAGCGACTCCTTGAACCAGTTGAGTGCGCCGACAAGTTCGTTGTCGCCGCACCAGACGACGATCGACGGATGACTAACCAAACGGCGAACCTGGTAGTCCACCTCCTCCGCCACATCGTCGAGGAAGTCCGGCGTCGAGGGGTAGAGGTTGCAGGCGAACTGGAAGTCCTGCCAGACCATCAGGCCCAGTCGATCGCAAAGGTCGTAGAACCAGTCATGCTCATAGAAGCCGCCGCCCCAGATGCAGAGCATGTTCATGTTGGCGTCGACGGCGG
>CAYNED010000031.1:0-18134 GCA_964396135.1 uncultured Neorhizobium sp. | reverse complement strand
GCGCACGCGCGATCACCGAGGGCGGCTACCAATCGGTGCCGAAGCTCTCCTTTCCCGGGGGCGCGCTGATCGGGTGCTCGGCCGGCATGGTCAACGTGCCGCGCATCAAGGGCAGCCACAACGCCGTGCACTCCGGCATGCTGGCGGCGGAAAAGATCGCGGCGGCGATTGCGGCTGGACGCGCAAACGACGAAGTGGTCGAGATCGAGAACGAGTGGCGCGAGAGCGCCATCGGCAAGGACCTGAAGCGGGTGCGCAACGTCAAGCCGCTGTGGTCAAAGTTCGGCACCGGGCTTGGCATTGCGCTCGGCGGCATCGACATGTGGACAAACCAGCTTTTCGGCTTTTCCTTCTTCGGAACGCTGAAGCACGGCAAGACCGATGCGGAGGCTCTGGAACCGGCGGCCAGGCACAAGCCGATCGCCTATCCGAAGCCGGATGGCGTATTGACCTTCGATCGCCTCTCGTCTGTCTTCCTGTCCAACACCAACCACGAGGAGGACCAGCCGGTTCACCTGCAGGTGAAGGACATGGACCTGCAGAAGCGCTCCGAGCTTGGCGTCTATGCCGGCCCCTCGACCCGCTACTGTCCGGCCGGCGTCTATGAATGGGTCGAGAAGGACGGCGAGCAGGTGTACGTCATCAACGCGCAGAACTGCGTCCACTGCAAGACCTGCGACATCAAGGACCCGAACCAGAACATCAACTGGGTGCCGCCGCAGGGTGGTGAGGGGCCCGTCTACCCCAGCATGTAATGCCGGTCCTGCTCCGAAATGCACCGCAGCTTCCGGTCTGCGGTGCAACTGCTGACGGAGTTGGGTATACAATTCAGACGCGTGCGTTCGCGCGGACAGGTTGGCGTCTGGACGCTTCAAGGGCCTCTGCCGACATAGGTCTGCCCAGGTAATATCCTTGCACCAGATCGATGCCGAGGGTCTTCATCACCTCGAATTGCTGCAACGTTTCCACCCCTTCGGCGAGGATGGTGGCTTGCCGGTTGCGCACCAATCGGATGATGTCTTTCAGCATCATCTTGCCCCTCGGGGTATGGCAGTCCTTGACGAAGGACTTGTCGATCTTGACGCAGTCGAAATCGATGAGGCGAAGCCAGGAAAGCCCCGCGAACCCGGTGCCGAAGTCGTCGAGCCATATCTTGACGCCGAGGCTCTTGAGGTCACTGATGCAGCGGATGGCGCAGGAATGCATCTCCATGTCCTGGCCTTCAGTGATCTCCAGTGCCAGCCGATCCCCCGTGATGCCGGCCTCGTGCAGCGTCAGCGCAACGAAGGCGGCAAATCCCGGGCTGCGCAGTTGGATCGGTGACACGTTGACGCTGGCGGTCTGCATCAGGTTCGGAGCCAGGATTTCGTGGCAGACCGTCCTTATCGCCCATTGTCCAAGCTCGAGGATCATCCCTGATCGCTCGGCAATGGGAATGAAGACATTTGGCGGAATGCTGCTGCCATCCAGCATGCGCAAACGCATCAGGGATTCGACAGCCGAGATCTCACCAGAGCCTAGATATTGAAGAGGTTGGTAGACCATCGATACCAGGTCTTGGTCTACTGCGATTTTCAGAAGAGCGGCAACATTCTCCCTGTCGTCGCTCGTGTTGGGGTCGTTGGGATCAAACAGCCTGGCACAGTTTCGGCCCGCGGCCTTGGCTGAGTAGAGCGCGCGGTCCGCTTCATAGATGACCTTCTCCAGCTTCGCCGCAGCATGCTTCCTGGTAAAGGCGGCACCGACACTGACCGTCACCAGCGACAACCCGTCCCGCCGCTGTTCATGGCGCAGGTCCAGGTTCTCGACAGAGCCACGAATGGCTTCGGCGAGCGTTGCAACTTCGGCTTCGTCCTTGAGGTTGACGAGCAGGATGAACTCTTCACCGCCATAACGCCCGATCGTCGCGTGATGCTGCTCGGCAAGAGCCCGAAGGGCATCCGCCACGACGATCAGGCAGCGATCGCCTTCCTGATGTCCGTAGCAGTCGTTGTATCTCTTGAAGAAATCGACGTCGACCAGGATTGCGGCGAAGGGCTGTCCCGCCCGCTGCCATCTATCCCAGAGATCGCGCAGCCGCTGATCGATTGCCCGCCGATTCTCAAGCCCCGTCAACGGATCGGTGTGCGAGAGGCGCAACAGAGCCTGGCCTCGTTCAGCCGCTTCCTTTTGTTGCGCCTTGGCTTCAAGCGCGTTGAGAAAAACGTTGTAGCGTTCCTGGTTCAGCTTCCAGTTCACGTAGGAGGTGAAGAGAAAGCAGGAGATGCAGAAGATGCCAAAGGTGAGCTTGTAACCGACCCCTTGTGCAGGGATCGCATAAAGGCCCGATAGAAACAGCGCCACGATGACGCCCGACGCGATGACCGACAACCTGAAGGCAAAGCTGAAGAACAGGTTGACGCTCATCATGAAAATCGCGCCAAACACCATGTAATAGGACATGACATCAGTGTTGGAGCTCTGAAGCGCCGCCTGCAGCCACCCCGCATAAGCAACCACCAGTGCGGTTGCCGACAAGCGGTCGATCGTGTCGGCGTCCGCTCGTCTCCAGATTTCGATTTCGAGGCCGGCCAGCATGATCGCCGAGATGACGAATCGGGTCATCACCGTAAGCGGCGCAACGTCCGGTATCAGCAGGATATCGCTTAAAGAGAACAGGAGATAGACGCTGACGGCAACCCAAAGGCCCTGGCGTGTGGCCTGGCGTCTGACACTGCTGCCGTGCTGACGGTAAAGCGCACGCAACAATACCGCCGGCTGCTGCAACGGATTGCGCGGCACCTCAATTTCCAGCACGCTGGTCAACCTGTGCGTCATGCACCTTCCACTGCTCTGATTGCCGTGGCCTTCAGGATCTTCTGTCATGGCGGATAACGGACACATGCCTTGCTGCGTCCTCTCCGACCAGCGTCTCCCGTACCAGACGAACTTGTCCGTCAGAAATCAATTAGCCGAACTAGCTTAAGTATCTCTAAAGAGCGGAATGGCCCGGCAAACATGGGAGGTTAACCATGTTTGGCAAACGGACGAGATTTTTCCGTCACCTTGGCTCATCTTGGGGCATCCTTAATGTTCCATTAACGAGTGAGATTGGCGTGAACAGAAGTCAGGTTGTTTTTGACGGACAGAGTTTGATCACCCCAGAGGCAGTCAAAAGAGAGGTCGTTGGCTCTTCGGGAGCCAGCAGCCAAAACGAGCTTGCCGAAGCGCAGGCGCAGGTTGCGCTCATTCTTGCCTTTGCAGAGCAGCAGATCCGCTCGGAGCAGGAACCTGCTCAGATCATCGACCGGCTGATTCGCTCGCTGCACCAGACGCGCGAGACCTACTTGAATGTCTGGCAGGATCTGGTGCCGATGGTCCAAAACCACCCCGTGCGTCAGTATTTTCACGAGGATCCCTTCACACGCTGGTCTTTCGAAAAGCCCCGCGGCTATTCAGGCGATGCGCATCTCATCGACTTCATCTACGGTCATCCCTCCACCGCAGACGAGATCCAGTCAGCGTCGCTGCTCGGGCGCACGCTGCATGAATATACAAAGAACGCGCCCTCTGCCGTTGCCGTTCGTGAGCGACGCGACCTGCTGACACGCTATGTCGACCGGTTCGCCGCCGAAAAGGCGGGCGACATCGAGATCCTGACGATCGCAGCCGGCCACCTGCGCGAAGCGGATCGTTCTGTTGCGCTGAAGGAGGGACGGATCAAACGCTGGGTGGCACTTGATCAGGACCCGATGAGCGTGGGATCGACCGTCAGAGACTTCAGCGGCACCTGCGTCGAAGCGATCGATGGATCTGTCAGGGGGCTGCTGACCAAGTCGCAAAAGCTTGGGACCTTCGATTTCGTCTACGCTGCCGGGCTTTACGACTACCTTGCCGACAAGGTCGCCATCAAGCTCACCCAGACCTGCCTGGACATGCTAAAGCCCGGTGGCAAGTTCCTGTTTGCCAACTTTTCCACCGAGGTGCCGGATGACGGGTACATGGAAACAATGATGAACTGGACCCTGCTGCTCCGCTCCCAGAGCGATATGTGGAATATCATCAACGAGAGCTGCGCAGGACATGACGTGGAAACCGAGGTGAAGTTCGGCGCAAACCGAAACATCCTCTACGGTACAATCCAGAAGCGCTCCTGACCCACGAAAGCCCAACGGGAACGTTACCGGCGTTGGGCTTTCGTTAGCTTCCCGTTAACCATAACGTCCTTAAGTTGTTGCCATCAAACGGACATCTTAAGGACACGATTCATGTCGCTATCCCGTCGCGGGTTTTTGCTCGGACTGCCACTCTTCGTTACCGCATGCGCATCGAGCGGCGTGGACCATCGTGCCAACTATGCTGCTTTGCCGGACGAACAGTTTCCGCTCAGGGCCGTGCCGCTCGACAAGATCAAGCCGGAACTTCGCCGCCAGGTCGTGGCTTATGAGACGACGCACAAGCCCGGCACCATTGTTGTCGACACCCCGGCGCGTCGCCTCTACTACGTCATGGGAGGTGGGCAAGCCATGCGCTACGGCGTCGGCGTCGGCAAGGAAGGGTTGGCCTTCCGTGGCAGCGCCTATGTCGGACGCAAGGCGGAGTGGCCGAGCTGGACGCCGACAGCGAACATGATCCGTCGTGATCCCGAACGGAACCTCAAATACGCCGGCGGCGTCCCGGGAGGCCCGAACAACCCGCTCGGCGCGCGCGCGATGTATCTCTATCGCAACGGCAACGACACGCATTTCCGCATCCATGGGACCAACCAGCCGCAGACGATTGGCCACGCAATGTCGAGCGGCTGCGTGCGGATGATGAACCACGACGTGATCGATCTCTACGAGCGCGTCAAGGTCGGGGATCGCGTCGTGGTACTGCAGGCCTAGGCGTAGCCGCCTATGCCTGGCGCGCCTTCCAGGCAACGACCATCAAGGCGCCGATCACCGTGATGTGCTCCATGACGACATAGAACTCGATCGTCTTGAACGGCTCTTCCATTGCCCAGAAGCTATGGGCGATGGGGATTGTCAGCAGGGTGAAGATGGCAAGGGCGCCGGCACCGAGCCAGGTCCAGCGATTGAGAATGATCAGGAGCGAACCCCCGAGTTGCGTGATGATGACGGCGGTGTTGAAGAGCGCAGCTGGCTCCAGGCCGAAATGCGCCATCTCAGCCGTACCGCTCTGGAAGTCGATCAGCTTTGACAGCCCGCTCCCCCAAAACATGAAGGTGAGGACGGTTCTGGCCAGGTAGCCGAACCAGGTTGTGCCAGTTAGTGTGGCAATCGGATTTCCGAAGGTATTCGTCTGCGAAGATGCCATGTTGTCCCCCTATGGCTCGACGCCTTGATGCTAGCCAGATTTTGGCGCTCTGTTAAGAACGTTATTGGGCTATCGACGCATCTGCACGATAACACCATTTGGGTGCGTCAGGCGGCGGAGCAACCTTTACCCGCCTTGGCCGTTGGTAGGCGGGCAAATTCTGGGGAGTGTATCGCAGACCATGAACCTCGTCGGCGTCTTCAACCGCGATGGCGGCACCTTCAAGACTACCGACATGGACGCCTACTGCGCCCGTGCGACAAGAGCCTTCAAAGATGCCGGACACCAAATAGAATGCCACGTCGTCTCAGGCGGCGATGTCGTGGAGACCATGCAGCGCGTGGCCGGATTGCCGGGTGTGGAGGGTCTGATCGCAGGCGGTGGCGATGGCACCATCTCGGCTGCGGCAGACATAGTCTGGCGCAACGACTTGACGCTGGGGATCGTTCCAGCAGGCACGATGAACCTTTTTGCGCGATCGTTGAAGCTGCCGCTCGATATCTGGGAAGTGCTGGATGTGCTTGCGCAAGGGAAAGTGCTGCATGTCGACATCGCCAGCGCCAACGGCCGGAGCTTTGTGCATCAGTTCTCCGCCGGTCTTCATGCGCGCATGGTGCGCTACCGCAATTCGATGACCTTCGGCTCTCGGCTCGGCAAGATGCGCGCCAGCGCGCGCGCCGTACTGGGCGTGATGTTCAATCCACCGGTTTTCGAAGTCGAGTTCAATGCCGAGGGCAAGAAAGGCACGAGGAAGGTTTCCGCGATTTCAGTGTCCAACAATGAGTTCGGCCCCGACCCTCTGCTTTTTGCAGACGACGTTACTGGAGGGCATCTGGGCTTCTACACAGCCGATCCCCTCACGCCGAAAGGTGTCGCACGGCTGGCTGTAGACATCTTGCGAGGCCGGCTGAAGGACAACGAGGCGGTAACGGCCATGACCGCAACCGAGGTGGAACTGCATTTTCCGCGGGAGCGCCGCGACGTTCGCTGTGTCATTGACGGCGAGCTTCTGCCGATGGACCGCGACGTGATCATCCGCATCCACGCTGGGCAATTGAAGGTTCTGGTGGCTCAAACGGATGCCGAAGAACAGGAACAGGGCGGCAGCGGTATATGACGGATCTCAGATGCGCGGCAGATATGTCCGATAGTCGAAATCAGAGACAGTTCTGAGATAGGTGACTGCCTCCTTCCGCTTCGTATCACCGTAAAGCTTCTGGTAGCGTTCGCCAAAGATGTCGCGGATGAAGGGAGATGCACTAAACTCTTCGACTGCCGTTAGAAAATCGTGCGTCAGGCGCCGACCGGTGGGTGCCGACTTGCCAGGTTCCGTCGCCGTGCCGGGATGCAGCGTCTTTTCCAGCCCGAGCAACATCCCGCCAAGAATTGCCGTCAGCAGCAGATATGGATTGGCGTCAGCCCCCGCGACGCGGTGCTCGATACGCGCTGCTGGACCGTCCTTGTCCGGAATTCGGATGGCAGTGCCGCGATGGCCGAAACCCCAGTCGATATCGACGGGTGCAAAGGATCCGGGTTGGAAGCGGCGGTAGGAATTGGCAAAGGGCGCAAATATCAGCTGTGCATCGCGCATCGTGTCTAGCATCCCGGCGCAGACGGATTGGAGCAACACAGGGTCGCCGCCCTTCGCGTCGAGGATGTTGTTGCCGTCCGCGTCAATGATGCTGGCATGGACGTGAAGTCCTGATCCGGCATGGTCGGCATAAGGCTTTGCCATACAGGTGGACTTCAGCCCATGCCGTCGCGCTGCCTGCTCAACCAGCCGCTTTAGGTAGATGCAGTCGTCAGCCGCGGCGCGCGCATCCGGGCGGTGCAGCAGGTTGATCTCGAACTGTCCTGGGCCGAACTCCGCAGTGGTGGCATCGCAGGGGAGGGCCTGTGCCTTCGCCCATGTCCGCAGCGTCTGCAGATAATCGTCAAGCGCATCGACGGCGCCCATGTCGTATAGCTGGAAACCATTGGGCGCGGAGCGGTAGCTGAGGCGCCCGGGGGGGCGAGGAAGACCCGTTTCCCGCCAGTCATCCTCGATGACGTAGAATTCCAGCTCCGTTGCCACAACGGGCGTCAGTCCACGGTCACGGTAGCGGTCAAGCATTTGCGCGAGAATCGCACGCGGGTCCATGAAACTCGGACTTCCGTCAAGCTCGTGCATCGTGGCTAGCACCTGGCAGGATCCCTCCGGTGCCCAGGGCATGGGTACCAGGCTGCGGCGGTCGGGAATGCAGACGCCGTCAGGATCTCCGATGGACAACGATAGTCCGGTGATGTCGTCGTTGTCGTCTCCCCAGATGTCGAGCGACTGCGTCGAGCTCGGCAGGCGAACCTGCCCGTCCCACACCTTCTTTTCTGCCTCCAGCGGTATCTGCTTTCCGCGCAGGTCGCCATTCATGCCGACGAGCAGGATCTCTATACGGGGCAGGGCAGGCTCATTGTTCATGGAGATGTCTTTTGAAGAAGGTTGCGGAGCCTTGTTCGTAACCGATAAGAATTGGCCACACAATCGAAGGCAGAGAGTGCTTCATGACGCAAACGCCCGCCCTTTCCAACCTCGGCGCAATCGACGCAGCCCATCACCTGCATCCTTTCTCCGACATGAAGAAGCTGAACGCTGCTGGAACCCGCATCATCCAGCGGGCCGAGGGTGTCCACATCTTCGATAACCATGGCTGCGAGTATCTGGATGCCTTTGCCGGGCTGTGGTGCGTCAATGTTGGCTATGGTCGCAAGGAGATTGCCGATGCTGTTCATCGGCAGATGCAGGAATTGCCCTATTACAATACCTTCTTCGGGACCACGACGCCGGCTACGACGCTTCTTGCCCAGAAGATCGCGTCTCACACTGGCGACAAGCTCAACCGCGTCTTCTTCACCAATTCAGGTTCGGAGGCGAACGACACCTGGTTCCGCATGGCCCGCGTCTACTGGAAGGCGCTGGGAAGACCGAACAAGACCCAGGTAATTGCTCGCAAGAACGCCTATCATGGCTCAACCGTAGCCGGTGCGTCTCTGGGTGGCATGAAGTGGATGCACGAGCAGGGAAACCTTCCGATCGCCGGTATCTCTCATATCAACCAGCCCTACTGGTATGCCGAGGGGGGTGATCTGAGCCCGGCGCAGTTCGGACTGAAGGTGGCACGCGAGCTCGAAGAGAAGATTGATGAACTCGGCGAGGAGAACGTCGCGGCTTTCGTTGCAGAACCGATCCAGGGAGCCGGGGGCGTCATCATTCCCCCTGACACCTACTGGCCCGAGATCGCGCGGATCTGCCGGGAGCGCAACATCTTGCTGGTCTGTGACGAGGTGATTTGTGGGTTTGGCAGGCTAGGTTCCTGGTTCGGTCATCAGCACTATGGGGTCGAACCCGACCTGGCGCCAATCGCCAAGGGACTGTCGTCGGGCTACCTCCCCATCGGCGGCGTTCTCGTCAGCGACCGGGTGGCTGATGTGATGGTCGAGGAGCTAGGCGACTTCTATCACGGGTTCACCTATTCGGGACACCCTGTCTGCGCTGCCGCCGCGCTGGAAAACATCCGGATCATCGAGGAAGAAGGGCTGGTCGAGCGGGTCCGTGATGACATCGGTCCCTATTTCGCCGAGGGCTTGCGAAGTCTGGAGGACCATGAGGTGGTGGGCGAGGCGGTAAGTGTGGGTCTGATGGGTGGAGTACAACTCGCCGCTGACAAGGCAACCCGCCGCCGCTATGCCAAGCCTGATGACGTGGGGACGCTGGTGCGCAACCATTGCCTGGAAAACGGCTTGATCATGCGCGCGACCGGCGACCGGATGCTTGCCTCCCCGGCCTTCACGATCTCGCACGCACAGGTGGACCAGATGGTCGAGACCTTGCGCAAAGGCCTCGACCATCTGCGCGATACGGTCAAGGAGTAGTTGGCGCCCGACACCCTGGCGCTATTGAAACGCCGTTTCGTAGAAGCTTCTGAGCTTGCGGGAATGCAGTCGCTCTACCGGCATTGCCGCAAGTTTCTGAACGGCGCGGATGCCGATCTGAAGGTGCTGGCTCACCTGCGTGCGGTAGAAGGCAGTCGCCATCCCCGGCAGCTTCAATTCTCCGTGCAGCGGCTTATCGGACACGCAGAGAAGCGTGCCGTAGGGAACGCGGAAGCGAAAGCCGTTGGCGGCGATGGTGGCAGACTCCATATCGAGCGCGATGGCTCGCGATTGCGACAGCCGTTTCACCGGTCCCCGCTGATCGCGCAATTCCCAATTGCGATTATCAATGGTGGCGACTGTTCCGGTGCGCATGATGCGTTTCAGTTCGAAACCTTCATAGCCGGTGATTTCCTCCACCGCGTCTTCAAGCGCCTGCTGCACTTCTGCAAGTGCTGGGATGGGCACCCACACCGGCAAGTCGTCGTCCAGCACATGGTCTTCGCGAACATAGGCGTGCGCGAGCACGTAGTCGCCGAGCCGCTGGCTGTTGCGCAGGCCGGCACAGTGGCCGACCATCAACCAGGCATGAGGCCGAAGCACGGCGATATGATCGGTGATGGTCTTTGCGTTAGAGGGGCCGACGCCGATATTCACAAGCGTGATGCCGGAATGCCCCTTCTTCTTGAGATGATATGCCGGCATCTGCGGCATCCTGCCAACCACATTGGCAGTGTCCTTGGCCGAGCCGGCCGGCGTGACGACGTTTCCGGGTTCGACAAATGAGTCGTAACCCTCGCCGCCGTTCGCCATCATGTCGCGGGCCCATTGAGCGAACTCGTCGATATAGAACTGGTAGTTGGTAAACAGAACGAAGTTCTGGAAGTGCTCCGCGCTCGTTGCCGTGTAGTGGCTGAGACGGGCAAGCGAATAGTCGATGCGCTGGGCGGTGAAAGGGGCAAGCGGCGCCGGCACACCCGGTACGTCTTCATATTCTCCATTGGAGATCAGATCGTCCGTGTTGTTGAGGTCCGGCGTATCGAACAGGTCACGCAGGCTCTGGTCGGCAAGCCCCGCTGTAGCACTCGCCTCCACATGTGCGCCTTCGCCAAAGGCAAAGTGCAGCGGGATCGGGGTGCTCGACTCCGATACCGTCACCGGGACGCTGTGGTTGCGCATCAGAAGATCAAGCTGCTCCTTGAGGTAGTGGCGGAAAAGCCTGGGCCTGGTGATGGTGGTTGTGTAGAGGCCGGGCGAAGTCACGTGCCCATAGGAGAGGCGGGAATCCGCGTGGCCGAAGGATGTCGTCTCGATGCTCACCTGCGGATAGCAGGCACGGTAACGTCCCGTCACCTGTTCCCCTCTGGCCAAGCCGCCAAAGGCGTCCATCAGGAATGTGGTGTTACGCTCGTAGAGCTCGGTCAACGCGTCCACAGCAGAGGTCGCATCTTCGTAGACGCGAGGCTCGAACGGGGTCGGGCTGATGTAAGACAAGGGTGAAACAGGGGAGATTCGCGTGCTCATGCGCCATTATAGGATGAACTTGCTGACAAGCAAAAGACGCCTGTCCACATGGATCAACTCATCGCCTGCCGCTGCAGGCTGACAAAGAGGACGAACCCAGCGCCTTGCTTTGGCAGCAGACCGTGATCTGAAGAGTGTAATGTGACAGCGGCGAGAGGTCCGACCAAGGCAAGCGTGGCAAGGGTCAGGCGAAATAGGGCCGCGACTGCTGCTCGGCGACAAAGGGGAGTTGGTGATGACCTCATGCCGATGCTCCACACCGGAGGAGCAGGCAGCCATCGAAATCGCCCTGGCGCGAGAACAAACGTTTGGGCTTAGGGTGGATGACCAGTGCCGACATCAAGGCCGCGAAACCAACACCAAGCAGACTAACGACAATCAGACGGCGAACCAGAATCGACATGTGTAGCTTCCCCAAACCCGTTGGAGAGACCATGACGTTCTGACGCTGAACATGCAGTGAGCCGCAGGTTCATCATGCGTTCATGACGCTAGGTTGTTCACCCGAAGCTAAAAGCGGCTCATCATGCTACCGAGGGACAAGGTGACTAAAACAAGAAAAAGCCGGCTTTCGCCGACTTTTTCTGTCTATTCCCGCTCCATGATTGCGACCGGAGCGGGATCGGTGGCTTGAATGAGCCGTCAGTTGGTTGGGCGCAGTGCGCCTTCGTAGTAATCGCCACGATCCTGCGAGTTGTCGATGTCGGTGTTCGACATAGTGCCGGACCGCACGCCGTCCATCGGGTAGATGCTGCCGGTGGTGTTACGGTCGACGCTCGTGTCGTCCAGGTTCGGCGGAGACTCAGCATATGGCTGGTACTGCGTCGACTGTGCCATAGCACCGCCTGCAAAAGTCGCAGAGGCGATAAGGGCGGCTGCAAAACCTGAAGTGAGATAGGTCTTCATGTGATGTCCTTTCTTAATATCTTGAGCGAACGGGCGAGGGGTGTGTGCCTGTTCGCAAGGAGGTAACCCGCAATCCGCTCCTTCGTTCCTAAAAAACTAGACATGGGTGTTCACAAGAATTGCTTTGGAAGTTCAAGTAGATGTGAGCTTACTTCAGGCCAAGTGTGACGTCGCGTCACTTGCAAAAAGGGTGCCTGAACACACCTGCCGGCAGCCGCAAGAACTGGAAGAGCATATTGATTCGCCATCAGCAATAACCTATGGTCCCTAGGCGGTGCGGCATGGAGAGACTGTCGTGCGGCAACAGGTGAAAGACGATTGCGACCCGTCTTTCAGCCGGTGTCTTGAATGAACTGCAAATACCAGCCGCTTTCGCGGCTGGTATTTTGTTTGTACCGTTCGGAAGAGAGGCCTTGCCGATTATTGCGGCCTTTGCGCCCCTTCGTAGTAGCTCCCGCTACTCTGATCGAATGGCAGTCGGTTGTCGCGTGATGTCTTTATCTGCATTCCATCGCGAGCGGCGATACTGCCGGTGTGGCTTCGATCTAACTTGTTCGAGTTGGCCTGGACATCCTGATAATACTCACCTTCGGCCGCAAAGGCGGAAGGCGTAGCAGCGATCAGGGCGACGGCAAAAATGCTTGCTGTAAATGTTTTCATCTCAAGTGATCCTTCTCGTATAGGCTCGCCAGGCGGTGGATCGAGGTGGCGAACTAGCGATTAATTGTACCCGTCCGGTTTATTCCGGTCGGTTGGCGCCTTCGTAATAATCGCCGGGGTTGACGTGCTGCGTAGGAGCCTGCGTGAAGCGCTGATCGCGCTCCCCGATGCTGTTGGTCTGCGTGCGGTCGATCTGGTTATGACGCACGGCCGCGTTTGGCGACGCACCTTCGTAATAATCGCCGGCTGCAAGAGCGGCACCGCCAAAAGTGGCGGAAGCGATGAGTGCTGCGGCGAATGCGGATGTGAGAGACTTGGTCATTTGCTTATCCTTTGAGTGTGGAGGCCTAGCACCGAGTTTGCGACCGAGGTGCTACGGGCCGATGTCTGGAATGAACAGAGAGGTTACTGCGGACGGTTGGCGCCCTCGTAATAGTCGCCGCGATTGACATGCTGCGCAGGAGCTTGAGCGAGGTGCTGATCGCGTTCCCCGATGCTGTTGGTCTGCGTGCGGTCAATCTGGCTATGACGTACTGCGTTCTGCGACGCACCTTCGTAATAATCGCCGGCTGCAAGAGCGGCACCGCCAAAGGTGGCGGAAGCAATGAGTGCTACGGCGAATGCCGGTGTGAGAGACTTGGTCATTTGCTTTATCCTTTGAGTGTCGAGGCCCTAGCGCCGAGCTTGCGACCGAGGCGCTGCGGGCCGATGTCTTGAATGAACTGGTAGGTTACTGCGGACGGTTGGCGCCTTCGTAATAGTCGCCCCGATTGACATGCTGCGCAGGAGCCTGGGTAAGGCGCTGATCGCGTTCCCCGATGCTGTTGGTCTGCGTGCGGTCAATCTGGCTATGGCGCACTGCGTGCGGCGAAACGCCTTCGTAATAATCGCCGGCTGCAAGAGCGGCGCCGCCAAAGGTGGCGGAAGCGATGAAGGCTGCGACGAATGTGGATGTGAGAGACTTGGTCATTGCTTTATCCTCTGATTGGGGAGCCCTCGCACGGAGTTTGCGACCTGGTGCTTTGGGCCGATGTCTTGAATGAGTTGCGGTTTATTGGGGACGCGAAGCGCCAGTGTAATAGTCGCCGTGATCGACGCTCTGGTCAGCGGAAACGAGGTTCTCTGCTGGGCGCGTGGCCGGTGCGGCGTCAATGCCGCTGGTCTGAAACAGGTCTACCGATGCAGCCGGTTCAGCCGAAACGCCATCATAATAATCGCCAGAAGCCGACGCGACGCCGCTGAGCCCAGCAGAAGCCACGACTGCAACGGCAACCATCTTATGAAGGGACTTCAACATTTTCGTATCCTTTCAACTACGCAAAGCAGTTCTGCTTGCCGGCTGGATATCGGATCGAAAAGTTGGAGGCGGAAGATCAGAAATCGGAATCCGCTGTCAACCAGACATTGACAATCGCAGGACGCCTCGATCTGCCGCAACCGGTAGGTGAAAATCGGGCGTAAATTTCCCCGCCGTGAAGTGAACGCAGGCGGCGGCCGTGAGGTGCCGAAAGAACAGCAAACGCCTCAGTTTGCGGGCGAAGGAATGAATTAGCACCTGCGAATGTGACTATGGGTGGCGCAAAAAAGGCAAATGTGGCGCGATTGCGTCAAAATAAGCATCCGCTTGCCGCGAAGCTTCGTTTCAAGAGCACAAGAAATTTTTATGCCTGCCTGATGATGTGCGGGCAGGGCCTCCAACCAGCTCTATTCTCGCTACCGAAAGGTCCAGCGGCACCCGAAGATGCCGCCTGCCAAAGGGTAAGTTCTAGAGGCGTGTCCAGGTCTGGGTCTTGCACAGCACGGCCAGCACACATCCCTTCATCTTCAAGGAACTGCCGCTGACGGTGCCTGACCCCTTGTAGGTCTTGTCATTGGCGGGATCGGTGATCTCGCCGTTGTACGTGCCGTTGTTGCCGGCCAACTTGCCGATCTGCTTGCCTGCGTGCTTGCCCGTCTTAAGCGTAACGCAGTAGGCGCCGCCGCAGGACGCAATGACCGCCGTTTCGCCGCTCGCCGTTTTCCAGTTGCCTTCGATTGGTTCGGCAGCCAAGGCTGCCGTGCCGAACATAGCGACGGCAGCCGCCACCATCAGATGACGCATCATATCTTCATCTCCATCCCAAGGCGGTGCCTCCAGCACCACCTGTTCCTCCTGATTGCTCCCAGCGGGTGCATGAACAGATTAGCTTACCCGCACGTAAAGGTAAATGGTTCGGTGCAGGACGGTGAATGATGGGAAGAAGAACGAGCTGGCGCTTCTGTAGCAGCAGCTCGCGATGTGGATCGTAGTTACCAAAGGCTTGAAATCGCAGTCTGAACTTTTCGTAAAATTCGAGACTTAACCCCTGTGTTGCAGGCACTGCCATGCTTAACGGAGCTTCAATTTTACGAAGCATTTGTACTTTGTTTTCAGCAAATTAAGCATGCATTTTAGGGGCCTGTTTGATGATCCGAGCCATACTGACCTCATCAAACGAGCGGGAATATCCGCCAGCTGCAAGGATCAGTTCAGCCGCATCAAGACGGCGATCCCTGCGGAGCCCGAAAGGGAAAACAGGGACCAACGTAACACAGGCTAAACAGGGACAAAGACGATGGCACGCTTCGAAATGCAGAACTTGGAATATTCCACCATGGGTGGGGAAACCCGCGCAGATACCTTCTGTGAAATGGGATTGATGTATGCGACCGGTCGTGGTTGCGCCGTCGATCTTGTGTCGGCGCACAAGTGGCTGAACATTGCAGCCATCAAGGGATCGGAACGCGCAGCCGAGCTGCGGGCAGATCTTGCGCAGACGATGAGCAAAGGCGATCTTGCCGCAGCGCTGCGTGCCGCACGCGAATGGATGACCATGCATTGATGCTGCACCGCGCAGCATCAGCATGCGGCCGCCTTCCTCGGCAGATGGTCAGAAATATTGAGCCGCGGCGGCGCATGAAGCGCTTTCGCGGCTTTTGCCTCAGAGGGTTTTGAGCACCATCGGCAGCGCCTCCTCGAGAAGTGCCATATCGGCCTCCGTCCCAGCGCTGACCCGGATGCATCGGTTGAGCGGCGCCACTCCCGGCATGCGAATAAAGACCCCGTGCTCCATCAGGCCATCCACGATCGCCTTGGCATATGCGCCGTCGCGACCGCAGTCGATGGCGACAAAATTGGTCGCCGAGGGCAGGGGTGTCAAACCATTGCTGCGGGCAATGCCGCAAATGCGATCTCGCGATGCGCCAATCCTGTCGACGACATCCCCCAGATAATTCTGATCCGCCAAGGCAGCGAGTGCCGCCGCCGTGCTGATGCGCGCCATCCCGAAATGGTTGCGGATCTTGTCGAAGGCCGACGCAGTCCCGGGTGTGGAGATGGCGTAGCCGACACGTGCGCCGGCGAGGCCGTATGCCTTTGAGAAGGTGCGCGTGCGAATAACATTCGGCCGGTCGATCAGAGCGTCGATCGATGGCGTGGAGCCCGCCGGCGCAGTCTCGCAATAGGCTTCATCGAGGATCAACAGGGTGGTTTCCGGGACTGCGCGGGCAAAGGCGACGACGCTGTCGGCGTCCCACCAGCTTCCCATCGGATTGTCAGGGTTAGCGAAATAGACAAGCGGCGGGTTCTCGCGCCGCACCGTATCGAGAAGACCGTTGAGATCTTCGCGATCGTCAACGTAAGGGACCGTGACCAGGCGCCCGCCATGCCCGGTGACGTGAAAGTTGAAGGTTGGATAGGCGCCAAAGGAGGTGACGACGGCAAGGCCAGGCTCGATCACCAGCCGCACGATCTGCCCGAGCAGCGAATCGATGCCTTCGCCGATGGCAAGATTTTCCGCCTGGCAGCCGAGGTGAGCGGCAAGTGCCTGCTTGAGCGCGAAATTCTCCGGGTCGTTGTACTTCCAGGTAGACGAGGCCGCCTCGGTGATCGCCGCAAGCACGGAGGGTGCGGGACCGAAGCCGCTCTCGTTGGCCCCGATCCGGGCTTTGACGGGGAGACCGCGATTGCGTTCGATTGCTTCCGGCCCGACGAAGGGAACGGTCGCGGGAAGGGAGGTGACCAGAGGTGTGAACCGGGAAAAGGCGCTCATGATGCGGAACCTGCTGCAGAAAACCGGCTCACCATAGAACCGTATAGACGCCGCGCAAGTCCAACGGCGGCTCTTGCAGTTCGCCCCAGTGACATGGCAACGTCATGATCTGCCTTCACCAGGCCGGCGAAAAAGTGCAGCCGGATCGTGTGCCGCCGCTGCGCGCCACTTAGTGGCTGGTTTCGAAGCTCAACCGGATCACATGGTGGAGAAATTCCGAATTGATCAGCATGTTGAAACCGATCGACACCTTCTCCTCCTCGCGACGTATCAGCGTGCAGCCGATCTCGTCGTGGATGCCGAGGATCTCGAGAAAGAAGTTGTTTGGGACCGGCACCTGCGGGCTGACATCCAGCTCCGCGCCATGAAGCGAGATCGTGCGAATCAGGCAGCGCAGATGGGTGGTGGTGCTCAAGTGATGACCGACGAAGATGATCTTGCCCGGCCGATCGATTGTAAACTTCTCGAAGACCTGATCATGGGGAATGGTCTGTTTCGGGTCGCGGTCCATGTTCAAGGGCATCTCAACCCTCCTTCTATCTCCTCAGGACTATAGTCTGCCCGGTTTCCGCTAACATATCCTGAACGGGGAGCATCCAAATGCGCGGATCTGCCCATTTCAGCGACAGGTGCCAGCTTGACTCTCACAGAGAGTGCGCTGCCTGCTGGTTGACGGCAGCGCCCTGGCAAGGCTACCCACTCGCGTGGAGAGTGAAGTTTGGGCAAGGAGGGTTGCGATTGACGGAGAGGCTCGTGATCGTGGGCGCTGGGCAAGCCGCTTTCGCGCTGGCGGCGAAGCTGCGCGCCTTGAAGGATACGCGCCCGATCACGATCCTGGGGGCGGAAGAGGTTTATCCCTATCAGCGCCCGCCGCTTTCCAAGAAATACCTGCTCGGCGAGATGGCCTTCGACCGGCTGACCTTCCGTCCGGACGCCTGGTACATCGAAAACAACGTTGAGATTCGCCTCTCCACCTTCGTGGAAGACATCGATCGCGGCGCAAAGCGCGTCCGCATGCAGGACGGATCCGTTCTGGAGTATCACACCTTGGCGCTGACAACGGGAGCAACTCCACGAAAGCTGCCGGCTAGCGTCGGCGGGGACCTGGACGGTGTCTACGTCATGCGCAGCAAGCGAGATGCCGATGAGTTGGCCGGGGAAATGTTACCGGGGCGTCGGCTACTGGTGATTGGTGGCGGATATATTGGGTTGGAGGCCGCCGCTGTCGCCCGGCATTTGGGCGTCGAGGTGACCCTGATCGAGATGGCGGACCGTATCCTGGCTCGCGTCGCTTCTGCCGAAACGGCCGATATCATGCGTGCGGTCCATCTCCAGCATGGGGTGGTCATTCGCGAAAAGACAGGCCTTGTCCGCCTAATCGGCGAGCAAGGCAGAGTGCGCGGCGCCGAGCTTTCCGACGGGTCCATCGTCGATGTCGACTTCGTGCTCGTCGGCATTGGTGTCACGCCGAACGACCGGCTGGCGCAGGAAAGCGGGCTCGATGTCGGCAACGGCGTGATCGTCGATGCCTTCGGGCGCACGTCCGATCCTGCGATCGTCGCTGCCGGCGATTGCACGCTTCTACCGTGGAAGGGCCAGAAGATTCGCCTCGAATCAGTTCCGAACGCTGTCGATCAGGCGGAGGCGATTGCGTCCAACCTCGCCGGAGGGAGCAAGCCGTATGAGCCAAGGCCTTGGTTCTGGTCGGACCAGTACGACGTGAAACTGCAAATCGCGGGCTTCAACCTCGGATATGATGAAATTCTGGTG
>CAYNED010000030.1:0-18134 GCA_964396135.1 uncultured Neorhizobium sp. | reverse complement strand
CGCGCCGGGTCTGACGAGGTTGCGATCGCGTTCCGCAACGTGTGCGCGACTTCAGCACCAAGCACTTCGTCCAGTCGCAGGCCGTTCAGGTCATCCGCAAGACCAAGCATCTCTGACGCATTCGCAGAATGCCGCACCACCGCTGTACCGGATGAATCACATGCCAACAGGCAGCCGTGGGGCTGTATGCTACCGGGCACGTGTATCGGCTCCCGGTCACAGTTCGTCAGGTCGACTTTGAAGTTGACGACGTCTTCAGCCAGTGGCTCAGACATGCTGCAGATCCTCGAATGCTCTCTCGACGGCAACAAAGGTCGCCCTCGAGGCCTCGACTGTTCGGTCGAGATCAAGCTCCGGGGCAGCCTCCAGAAGTTCGAGTAGCCGTTTCCAGCGCTCGCTTGACTGCGCCTGTGCCGCCAGATGGCGTGCGCCAAATTCGCCGCTCAACCCGAGGCTCTGTGCCCGCCGATAAAGCACCCGTGCGCCCAGAGAAGAACCTTCCACCACGTAGAGCGTACCAAGCAGGTTCTCCAGATCAGATCCCATCATGGAGCGGGAGGTTGGCGCTACCGGTAGAGGTGGCTCCATATCCAGATCCTGCATGTCCTGACGCATCAGTCCCGTCAGCCGATCCGGCAATGTCCAAAGAGACAGCTGGGGTGGCCAGCACACATCCGTCAGCTGCTCATCGAGCATAGTCCGAAAGAGGTAGCTGCCTCGGAGGTAGCGTTTGTAGGCCTCAAGGGTCCCGAAGGATCCTACTGCCGCCTCGACCTTTGCATGGGATAGGGAAGTACGATCCCGCACAAGGAACCGGCGTAATGGTGATGTCATGAGAAAAGTTCGGCTTGTTTGAATTCCATCATAATTATCGCATACGTCATGTAGAACAAGGGATCGTCCCGCCTTTTTAAGTTCTTGGCCGTAAACTTGTGCTTTTTAGACCGAAGAGCCATATGCTGGCCATCAACGGAGTTGTGATGACGCTGAACGGATCGCCCACATCGAAGGATGGACCACGCTGGCTTGGCCCCGTTGCCCATAGCCGGACCGCCTTGATCCCACCCATCTCCGCAGCGCGTTGGCTACTGATCCTCATTGTCATTGCCGGCATCTACTTTTTTCACGGTTTCGTCGTTCCTGTCCTGGCGGCTCTCGTTATCGGCTTTGCCAGTTGGCCGCTTTACCGAAGACTGCTCCAGCACATCGGCGGCAACAGGACGATCGGCGCAACGCTCGCGATCATCTTCATCATTGCCTTCCTCGTGGTCCCCATCGGTATCGCCATCTCCTATACCGTGGGTGAAGTGCGAGAATGGGTAGCCTGGATTCTCGACGTCAACCGCAACGGCGCGTCCGTGCCGTCATGGATCGCAGCCTTGCCTGGCGTTGGTTTGTGGCTCACGGAACAGTGGGACCGGCATGTCGGTGCCCCTGGAGCGGTGGGAGAACTGATCCAGCTCGTCAGTGGCGCAAATATCGGCAACATATACCGGGCAGTCATTGCCGCTGGCGACGGCGTCTTTCACCTGCTTCTGACACTGCTCTTCATGCTGATTGCGCTGTTCTTTGTTTACCGGGACGGAGCCTCGTTCACCAAACAGATCGACCTACTGGGCGAGCGCATCCTCCCCTCTCGATGGGAGCGAATTTCCCGCGTCGTCCCGGCAACGATCAGTTCCACCGTGACCGGCATGACGCTTATCGCAATCGGCGAAGGCATCGTGCTGGGCATTGCCTACTGGATCGCCGGGGTCCCCTCACCCGTGACGCTCGGTGTACTCACCGGCATCATGGCGCTGATCCCAGGGGGCGCACCGCTCTCCTTTACCCTTGTCTCCATCTATCTCATCGCCAGTGGCTCCTATGTCGCGGGTATCGCTCTCTTTGTCTGGGGCGCGGTCGAGCTTTTCATAGTCGACAAGACGATCCGCCCACGCCTTGTGGGAGGACCGATCAAGCTTCCCTTCCTTCCAACCTTCTTTGGTCTTGTGGGAGGCGTGAAGACGATGGGGTTTCTCGGCCTGTTTATCGGACCGGTGTTGATGGCATTGATCGTCTCGATCTGGCGGGAGTGGATCCGCGAGATGCGACTTGCCGATCCGGCAGACATCGTTTCGGCCGACTTGGCTATGGACAGCTTCGAAGAGCCACATCAACCCGAGATCAAGAAGGTCTCTTCTCCCTGAAGAGGCTCAAAGATTAGGGTCCGCCGGATCCGGATAGCTGGATGTCATTGAAGCCACAGGCGTCGTAAAGGCGGTCGCTTCCCGCAAATGGATCTATGGCTAAGCCTGACTGCCGCAATGCCAGCTTATGCCCGGCATCGATCGCCATTCGGACTCAAAAAGCTGCCCTCTTTGGGTCATGTTTTTCGGCAAGATCTTGCCAAACGGGAGCGTCCATTGAATCCGGCTATCATCATCCTCACCATACTGGGCTGTGACGACAGCGGCACGGAATGCCACTACGTCGCAACGTCCGAGAAGCGCTGGCCGACCATTGAGCTCTGCAGTGCGACCTCGGACAAGGAGCTTGAGAGATATGCGAGCGCGCCCTATCCGGTGGTGATCGCCGTATGCCAGACGCCGCAAGAGACGGAAGTTGCGGCGACGACGCAGCCTCAAGCGCCGGAGTCTTTGCCAAAGGTAGAGGTAACCGAGGAAGGCGAGCGGAGCCTTGCCGGTCGCGCGATTTCACGGGTGAGAGCGATCCTTCCAACAACGGAAGGCGTCCAGACCTTGATGCAGAAGCCAGTCCGGCTGGTGGAGGAAAGCTACTCCTGGGTTGCGCGCAAATTCTAGCGACAGCGCCTCACGCTGCCAGCAGCGCGTCTTCAGCGTAGGACCGTGCAACCGCCCTTATCCCGCTTCGCTGCAGCTTCTCGAGGAGGCCGATGATCTGGGTGACGGGCGAATCGGGATCGGCCGGATGCGGGCAAAGTTCCAGAAGACGCGAACAGAATCGCTCTACTCCGACTTCCGCTCCGACCTCGCGCCACAGGAACGCCGCCTGAACGAAGACCGCGGCCAGGTCCCGCGGCAATCCGGCGGATTCAAACAGCGCACGCACGGCATGCATACGTCCGGAGGTCAAAATCGCATGCACGCGTCGCCCGTCGAGCCCCGACAGGGCCACCATCGAAGCGGAGAGGAAGTCGATCTTTCCGGTGCACAGCGCGTGCATCAGAAGCGCAGGCGTAAGCTTCCCACTCGACCGCAAGTGATCGACCAAGGAATGGAGATCCGAAGCATCGACATCCCCCGCAATCATCACAGCCGCCGTCTCGCAAGCTTCTCGGGTGAGGCGCTCCAGCCGTGATTGCGGAAGGAGCCTGCTCACGAGGCTTGCGCCGGTTAATGCCTCGCTCACCTGGACCACGAGGTTCTGGCGTGCATCCGCCGGCAGATCTTCGCGCTCCAGAAGAAGTCTGCGGACCGTGGCGCAATGGCCAAAGCGCTCGGCGATGCGGCTCAGCGAACGCCTTGAGATCTCCGCGGTTGCGTTTTCAAGCAGCACCATAGCCGTACTCTCTTCCCCCACCTCCGCTAATGCTGCGCTTACGCAGCGGCTCAGCCCGGCTCTTGCAGCTATGAACCCGCGGGTGAAGGTAGTGCCCGTGGCGGCGAGATCGACAAGATCTGCGTCCAGTAGCAAGGGTGAGTTCGCAATGATCGTGCAGGCGATCTCGGGCTGATCCTCCGCCAGGACAAGAACGACGTGTCGCGGGGCCTGCGGAGACACAAGTGCCTGTGCCAACGCCAAGCGGACGTTCGGGGACGGATCGTCAACAAGATGACAGATAGCCAGAAGTGCCGCCTCACGCTGATCGTGATCCAGGTCGGGACGAAGGTAAGTCCTAGCCAGCGCTTCAGCTGCCTTGGCGCGATCGCCTGCGCGTGCTGTTTCTACCCAACGAAGAAATGCCTGTATGATCACAACGAACCCCGGCTGACGGACGACGTCACCTGAAACACCAATGCCGTTACGCTAGGGGCAAAACGTTTAAGATTGGTTCACCATGTTCAGCGACTGCGGTCGGAGCCACAAGGCCTAGATCGATGGTCTCGTCAGCTCAAAGACATCGGTTCCGCCGTCGCTGTAGTCGCGATAGCCCATCCGAGCAATCGGCCGCAGCAGGGCCATGTCGACGCGTCCCTCGCGTATCACTGCATCACTAAGGTGGATGCCGACGACCTGCCCGAACACCATGAAAGAGGCGGCACGTTCCCCCTGCACAGTTTTCGGCTGGATGATCTCGGTCACCCGGCACTCGAGCGCCGCGTGGGCTTCTGCCACGTAAGGTGCGTCCACCAGATTTCCCAAGCGGGAGGAAAGGCCGGCGAGCAAGAACTCATCGGTGCCATAAGGGACGGTCGCCGATGACGCATTGACCTGTTCGGCGAGGTCGCGGCTGGCGAGGCTCGCGGTGAAAACGCCAGTCTCCTCAGCGTTCCGGAGACTATCCTTGCGACCGCTGGATGAAAACATCACGATCTTGGGGTTGTCTGAAACGATATTGAAGAAGGAGTAAGGCGATAGGTTGATCGACCCGTCCCTGCCCTTTGTGCCGATCCAGCCAATCGGCCTGGGTGCCACGATGGCCTTGAAAGGATCGTGCTTCAGGCCGTGGGCATTGGTCTCGGTCTCGTAGAACATCATACAGCTCTTTCCCCGGCGTAGGTGACGATCTCCTCAAGCTTCGGACGCGGGCGATCCGGGACGGGAAAGTCGCTCGACCCGATATGGATGAAGCCCGCGATCTTTTCGTTCGCCTTCACGCCAAGCGCTGCGTGCGCCTGCTCATCATAAGCGATCCACTCCGTGCGCCAGTTGGCCACATAGCCGTGGGCGTTGGCGGCCATGATGAGGTTGAGGCAAACGGCGCCAGCGGAAAGCACCTGCTCCCATTCCGGGATCTTCACATCCGGCGCTGCAGTGCTGACAACCGCCACAACCACCGGCGCCCGCAAGAAGCGATTGAGCTCTGCCTCACGTGCAGCGTCCGTTGGTTCAGGCGAAGCCTTACCGGTAATGGCGAGAAATACCTGGCCAAGCTCCTGGCGGACTTCTCCGCGGTAGACGATGAAGCGCCAGGGCGCGAGCTTCCCGTGGTCTGGCACACGTGAAGCGAAGGTCAGAATCGATTCCAGTTCCTCTGGAGCCGGCCCCGGCTCGGTCATCTGTGCAACCGGTGTCGAATGCCTCACACGCAGGTAATCAACGAGTTTCATGTCGTTTTGCATACTTGAGTCGTCCTTCACGGGGAGATGGTAAGGGAAAGCCTTGAATTCGCCTCGGCTTTGGTCTTCAAGTGTGGCTTGGAAATTCAAGAGTCAACCGGTTCCCAGAGATGACAGGCATATCCATCGCTGTGCGAACGGCCCTTGTTGCGGCCTTGGTCCTTGGGCCCGCGCACGGCGCTTGGTCACAGGCAGATGCATTCAAGAGCTTCAAGCAATTGGATAGCACGGCAAAGATGCCGAAGCTGAACGCGTTCTCCGCGCCGCTTGCCGGGAATTCTGGAGTCGCTGCCAAGGATATAGCGCTTGAAGCCAAACTGACCGCCGCCGATGAGGAGCCGGTGCAGGAGGGTCTTACCTGGCGGGTCTTCAGCCCGATCTCTGGTGAGGATGGCAAACTGCCGCTGGTGGCAAGTTCTGAAGGCGGTGGGGCATCGTTTCAACTGGCACCTGGAGACTATTTCGTCAATGTCGCCTTCGGTCGTGCCGGAGTGACCAAGAAGCTGACGGTGCCATCCGAGGGTGAGGTGGACAAGCAGGTCCTTGTGCTGGATGCCGGGGGGGTCGTTCTCAACGCCACGTCCGGAAGCGAGCACACGATTCCGGAAAAGCAACTCAGCTTTTCCATCTATTCAACCGAGGTGCGCGAGGATGGCGAGCGCGGCCTCGTGATGGCTGACGTCAAGCCGAACGTCATCGTCCGGCTTAACGCCGGCACCTATCATGTCGTTTCCGAATATGGTGACGTCAATGCCGTTGTGCGCGCCGACATTCAGGTAGAGGCAGGCAAGTTGGTGGAGGCGACCCTGCAGCACCGGGCCGCGCAGATCACGCTGAAGCTCGTCTCGCTGGCCGGCGGCGAAGCGATCGCCGATACGGCATGGTCGGTGCTGACGGCCACGGGCGACATTGTCAATGAAAGCGTGAGCGCCTTTTCGACCATGGTTCTGGCCGAAGGCGACTATCTGGCTGTCGCCCGCAACAAGGACAAGATCTATCAGCGCTCCTTCACCGTGAAAGCTTCCGACAGTATCGACGTGGAAGTCATGATGAAGGAAGAGCCAGCCAATCTCGACATCGTTACCGATGCCCGGTTGCGCAACTGACGCATCTGGCTCAGTTCGTTAAAGCAAGACGCCCGCCGACACAGCGGGCGTCTTTCTGATTTAAGAGGACGTCCTGGCTGCCGCCTTGCGCAACAGGTCCGGCGGCGTCGCCTCCAGTGTCAAGCTGGCGATCGCTTCATCGAGCGTCATCGCGGTCTGCGCCTGAGATCCCAGGCGACGGATATTGACCGAACGCTCCTCCGCCTCCTTCTTTCCGCAGACGATGATCACGGGCACCTTGGTCACCGAATGCTCGCGGACCTTGTAATTGATCTTCTCGTTGCGGAAATCGGTAGCCACCTGTAATCCAGCGTCGCGAAGGGCCTCGGCAACTTCGCGACCGTAATCATCGGCATCCGACGTGATGGTTGCGACGACCACCTGCTGCGGCGCAAACCACAGGGGCATATGGCCGGCAAAGTTCTCGATCAGAATCCCGAGGAACCGCTCCATCGAGCCGCAGATCGCCCGGTGGATCATCACCGGCTGCTTCTTTTCCGAGTTCTGGTCGATGTAGAAAGCGCCGAAGCGCTCCGGCAGGTTGAAGTCGACCTGCGTCGTGCCGCACTGCCATTCTCGGCCGATCGCGTCCCTTAGCGTGTACTCGAACTTCGGACCATAGAAAGCCCCCTCACCCGGCAAGATGCCGGTCTTGATGCGTCCGCCCGACTGCGCCTCGATCGTCTGCAGCACCTCCGTCATGATGCTTTCCGCACGATCCCAGAGATCGTCTGAACCGACGCGCTTCTCTGGACGAGTGGAAAGCTTGACCACGATTTCCTGGAAGCCGAAGTCCTCATAGACCGAGAGGATCAGATCGTTGATACGAAGGCATTCCGCCGCCAGCTGCTCATCCGTGCAGAAGACGTGCGCATCGTCCTGTGTAAAGCCGCGCACGCGCATCAGTCCGTGCAGGGCGCCGGAAGGTTCGTAACGGTGGACGTTGCCGAATTCTGCAAGCCTGATCGGAAGATCGCGGTAAGACTTCAAGCCGTGCTTGAAGATCTGGACGTGGCCAGGGCAGTTCATCGGCTTCAACGCGAAGATACGCTGATCCGCCTCCTCGTCGTCCGGATGCGTGAAGGCATGGGCGGATTTTACCGCAAACATGTTCTCCTGGTACCAACCCCAGTGGCCGGAGGTTTCCCAAAGTGACTTGTCGAGGATCTGCGGTGCATTCACCTCTTCATACACACCGGCCAGACGGCGGCGCATATATGCCGTCAGCGTTTGGAACATGCGCCAGCCCTTGCCATGCCAGAAGACGACGCCAGGGCCCTCCTCCTGAAAGTGGAAGAGATCCATCTCGCGCCCAAGTTTGCGGTGGTCGCGCTTCTCCGCCTCTTCCAGAATATGGAGATAAGCGTCCAGCTCTTCCTGAGTGGCCCAGGCGGTACCATAGATGCGCGTCAGCATCGGTCGGGTGGAATCGCCCCGCCAGTAAGCGCCGGCAACCTTCATCAGCTTGAAGGCTGTGCCCACCTGACCGGTGGAGGCCATGTGCGGGCCGCGGCAGAGGTCGAACCATTCGCCCTGCTTGTAGATTTTGAGATCCTGCCCCTCGGGGATCATGTCAACCAGCTCGACCTTGTAGGCCTCGCCCTTGTCTGCGAAAACATCCCGCGCCTTGTCGCGCGACCAAACTTCCTTCGTGAAGGCAGCATTCTTCTGAATGATCTCCTTCATCTTCTTCTCGATTTTCGGCAGATCATCGGGTGTAAAGGGCCAGTCTTCTCCGCTGTCGGGATGAACGCGCTTGAAGTCGTAATAGAATCCGTTTTCGATCACGGGACCGATGGTCACCTGCGTACCCGGCCACAGCTGCTGCACGGCTTCCGCCATCACATGCGCGGCATCATGACGGATGAGTTCGAGCGCGCGCGGATCGGTGCGGGTGACGATCTCGATCCGGCCATCGACGACGGGGTCGGAGAGATCACGCAATTCGCCGTCGAGCGCAATCGCGACAGCTTTTTTTGCCAGCGATTTCGAGATCGATTCGGCTACGCCGAAACCCGTCGTGCCTGGGTCATAGGCGCGAACGGAACCATCGGGAAATGTAAGGGAAACGGACATGTCTGATGCTCCTGATCCAGTCCCGCCAACGAATGCGGGTGGTGTTGTCTGAACGCGGCAGATGCCGACGGTCCGCAGATAATGGCTTTTGCAGGAGGAGTAAAGGCAGGCCTCGGGCCTCTTCGGATGCCTTCAGTGGCGAGACCAGTAACGCCACGGCATCCACCATTGCTGGCGTTCAGAAAGGCGTTCCGGCACAGGGTCAAGCCCGGACGTGCCACCCGGGCCACAGCGGCTCACACGAAAGAGCGTCATCCACCCGCCCGGCCAGATGCCGTGACGGGCGACCGCCTCATAACCATACTCCGAACAGGTCGGGATATGGCGGCAGGAGTTTCCGACGAAGCCGGAAAGCGTCAGTTGGTAGAATCTTATCAGTGCCATCCCAAATAAACGGCCGGGCGTCTTACGAAATTCCCCCTGCCAGTTCCGGGAGCGGCCGGACGGCGGCGCTGGCCTGCAGCCGGGTGAGCCACACATCTAGGCCGACACCACAGTGTTTTTCGCCTCGATCTGATCGAGACAGTCAACCACCGCATCGAAGGTCAGCATCGTGGAGGCGTGACGAGCCTTGTAGTCCTTCACCGGCTTCAAATAGCGCATGTCTTCGAAGCGTCCCGTTGGCCCCTCGCCGCCAGCCGTCAGCATAGCGAGCATGTCCTTGCGCGCCTGACGGACCTCATCCACTGTTGCTCCCACCACATTGCCCGCCATGACCGAAGATGAGGCCTGCCCGAGTGCGCAGGCGCGGACCTCGTGGGAGAAATCGGTGACTTTACCGTCTTGCGTCTTCAGATAAACCCGCACCCGAGAGCCACATAGCCTGGAGTGCTTTTCCGATGTCGCATCCGCATCCGGCAAGCGACCGGATCGGCTGATGTTGCCCGCGAACTCCAGAATCTTGCTGTTGTAGATGTCATCCATAGCTCTGCCTGTTCGGGTCAATTCAGTGGGTAAGCCCTGCCACCGGTTGTCGCCCGATGAAAACCCTACGCTGTCACCCTATATGTGAGCTTGGAATGAAACGATCAAGAATTGGATGCTTTTCGCTCGGCTGAGCCCTAAGAGAGGCAGCGATATCTTGTCAAAGCAGGCGCGAGAGGTCAGAAAGCGCCTGATGCAGAGGTTGGGTCCACCCATAGTCCTCCGTCAACGCAGTATAAGGGTGCGGCTGATCGTCGTCCCGGGAGACAGCAATGGATGCAATTGTGAAGAATTTCCCGATCTCCGGCCAGGCAGAGGCGCGCCCGACACGCGAGCAGGCTGAGGAAGCCGTACGCGTACTGCTTCGATGGGCGGGAGAGGATCCGCAGCGGGAAGGTCTGCTGGACACACCGAAGCGTGTTGCCACCGCTTATCGAGAACTCTTTAGCGGCTACGACCTTTCGCATGAAGAAGTGCTTGGCCGTACCTTTGAGGAAGTGTCGGGCTACGGCGACCCCGTTCTCGTGCGCGACATCCCATTCTATTCGCATTGCGAGCACCACATGCTGCCGATCACCGGCAAGGCTCATGTTGCCTATCTCCCGAACGGCCGGGTCCTCGGGCTGTCCAAGATCGCTCGGGTGGTCGACATCTTCGGTCGCCGTCTTCAGACCCAAGAGAATATGACGGCGCAGATCGCACAGGCAATCGAGGAAACGTTGAAGCCTCGCGGGGTCGCCGTCATGATCGAGGCTGAACACATGTGCATGGCCATGCGTGGCGTGCAGAAGCAGGGCTCGACGACACTCACCACCACCTTCACGGGCGAATTCAAGACGAATGCTGCTGAGCAGGCGCGCTTCCTGACCCTCGTGCGCAACCGATAGGTCGCAGTTCATGCTCCAGACATTTCCATCTCCTTCCACCGACAAAGCGGAGCTGGAAGGCGAAGGCCCATTTTCTCCCCGCTTCGGTCCAGATGGGCTCCTTACAGCAGTCGTCACCGATGTTGCCGATGGCGAACTCCTGATGGTCGCCCACATGAACGAGGAGGCGTTGGCGCTAACTGTGGAAAGCGGTATCGCCCACTACTATAGCCGTTCAAGGCAAAAGATTTGGAAGAAGGGCGAATCGTCGGGAAACCTGCAGACCGTTCATGAGCTACGAACCGATTGCGACCAGGACGCCGTGTGGCTGAAGGTTTCGGTCGCGGGCCACGCCGCCACCTGTCACACCGGGCGCAAATCGTGCTTTTATCGAACTGTCACATCGGTGGATGGTGAAGTGCGCCTAACGATCGTGGATGACGAGCGGCATTTCGACCCCTCGGTCGTCTATGACTCTCCAGGCTCCGCGTCCTGACTGCTTCATTCTCGTTCATGTCGACGGGAGCCTATACCCTTTCGCAACCAATCTATGCTTAGTTGGGCGCAGCAGCGTTCAGCTTGGAGGTGTCGATGCTGAACTGGAATCGCAACCGCGGCGAGCCGACCGTTTCTCCGGCGCCAACCACGGTATCCCCTACGCCTGATCTCCCTAAAGTCACAGATGCCCCCAAGAAGGCAAAGCTCTCGTTGGCGCTTGGCGGCGGCGCGGCCCGCGGTTGGGCGCACATTGGCGTTCTGCGAGCGCTGGATGAAGCCGGCATTGAGGTCGGCATGATCGCCGGCACCTCGATCGGCGCCTTGGTTGGCGGATGTTACCTGGCAGGGAAACTGGACGAACTGGAAGCCTTCGCACGTTCCATCACAATGCGTCGCCTCGCCGGGCTCCTTGACCTTACCATCGGCGGCAGCGGCCTGCTCGGTGGCATGCGTCTGACCAAGCGGATGCAGGAGCATCTGGACGGGATTTTCATAGAGGACCTAGACCGGCCGTTCGTGGCGGTGGCTACGGAACTTCATACTGGCCACGAGGTATGGATTGGGAGTGGATCGTTGATCACCGCGCTTCGCGCCTCCTACGCCCTGCCGGGGATCTTCGAGCCGGTCACCTGCAATAACCGCACGCTCGTCGACGGGGCTCTCGTCAATCCCGTTCCGAGCTCTGTTTGCCGAGCTTATGAACAGCCCCTGGTGGTCGCGGTCAATCTGAACTACGACATCTTTGGGCGATCGGCCGTGGTCAAGCATAGCGCAAGCGTGCAGCCACTGGACGTCCCGCGAAGCAAGCCTCGCGATCAGCACCACCTCGGTCTGCCTGGCGTCATGGTGCAGGCATTCAACATCATTCAGGAGCGGATCTCGCGGGCCCGATTGGCGGGAGACCCGCCTGATCTTGCGCTCCATCCCCGCCTCAGTGACATTGGCCTTTCCGAGTTTCACCGCGCCGGTGAAGCGATCGATCGCGGCTATCAGGAGGCCATCAACCAGATCGCGGCCCTTCGGCGCATGCAGGAAGCGTTCGCAAAATAGTCCGCTTGCGGGCGCTTCGCGCTTGTCAGCCCGAAATATAAGCCTTGATCTGTTCCGCCTCGATCTCGACTTCGCGAATGCGCGACTTGACCACGTCGCCGATCGAGATGATCCCGACAAGCTTTCCGTCCTCCTCCACCGGGACGTGGCGAAAGCGCCCGGCGCTCATCATCTCCATCAGTTGGTTGACGGATGTGTCCTCGCGACATTTCTGGACGTTGACCGTCATCATCGAAGACACCGGCTCCCGCAAGACATCCGCCCCCTTGTCGGCGACCGCACGGACAAAATCGCGCTCCGTGAAGATCCCGGCGACGCGCCCATCGGCACCGGCAATCACGACGCCCCCGATTCGCTTTTCGTGTAGGACACCAGCTACTTCCAAAAGGCTCCGCTCCGGCGCGACCACAACAACGTCGCGACCCTTTGCATCCAGCAGGTGTTTCACAGTAATCGACATGGGCCTTCTCCTCAAAAGCGCTTGCTTATGGCTGGAGACTTCTCCCAAAGCCGCCACCACGCCTGATCGTGCTCCGGAGGCAAAATCTTTGCAAGACGCTAATCGAGAGGTCGCTCCACCCCGATCCGGCGAGCCGGCAGTGGGTCGAAGAAACCGAACATCAGGAAGCCGAACAGGAAGCCGCCAATATGGGCGTCCCAAGCGATCGCGCCCTCGCCCCCTCCGAAAAGCGGCAAGCCGATCGCAATCAGCAGGTTGCCGAGCAACCAGAGACTGGTGAAAACCACAACAGTTCGATTTCGGAAGGAACCCAGGATCGTCTGACGCGGATAGAGATGTCCGTGGAGCCGGTTGAAGCCGCCGCGTGGGGGAAAGGCGAACCGGCATGCGGCTCCCATCAAGGCCGAAACGACGCCGGAGGCTCCGATCAGGATGGTCTGGTCCCCCCAATGTAGCCCTGCATGGAAGAAAGCGGCGGCCGCCGCGGAGAGAGCCCAGAAGACGACATAGCGGGACGTTCCGATGCGCCTCACCACCGGGGTGCCGAAAGCAAGGAGCCAAAGCGTGTTGAAGAGGATGTGCTCTATGCCACCATGCAGGAAGGAATAGGTGACGGGTGTCCAAAGCCACTCCAGTCCCTGCTGCGCTAGTGGATAGACGTAGCGAAGCGGCGTGAAGGCGAGGTAGAAAAGCACCGCACTACGTGCTTCCGGGGCCAAAAACAGCGTCTCGACAGCATAGACAGCAGCGATCAACGCAACAGTCAGCGTCAAGACCATTGGCAGATTGAAGATTGGCTCCCGCCGTGCACCGTTTGCCGCCTGATCATGAGCTTGCACCTCTGGCACCTGCTCTCCCTCACCCGTATCCCGCTGCTGGTCCATTCCTGCTCCTACATCAATTCCTACAGCATATAGGTGCCGCCTTGCGACGGAACGAGCTTTCTAGGCCACAAACGGAGCCGGCGGAACGGTGCGGGGACCGCGATCGGCATGTTCGAACAATCTGCTGGGCCTGGAACACCGAATCTTAACTCACGCCCTGTAGGTCTGGAGGGACTAGCGCACAGGAAAATGCCCCGATGTACTCGTTCCAGTCGCCTCAGACCACCGCGCCGAACTCGGCGACAGCGGCCCGTGCCTTTCAGCGGGTCTCCGTAAACTTGGGCGGGCGGCTGATGCTGGCAGACTACGAGGAATATCCCTGCATCGCGCTTGAAATGTCTCCGGGTGAAGTGGAATTCGAGTGCATGGCTCGTCCGCGGATCAACGAGCGCGTCATCGCCTACATGGATAATCTCGGACGCCTGGAAGGGACGGTCACCGAACTTTCCTCCTCCGGCTTCACCATGATCTTGCAGGCGACCGAGCGGAAGCGGGAAAAACTCGCCGCGCAACTGACGTGGCTTGCAAACAAGCATGAACTGGGCCTGCCGGAAGACCGCCGCCACGACCGACTGACCCCGCGGCAGATAAACACGGAAATCGTCCTGGAAGATGGCCGACGTTATGCCTGCCGCCTGATGGACCTTTCGCTGTCCGGTGCGGCCGTCGATATCGACATCCGGCCGCCGCTCGGCACCGTCCTGCGCCTAGGCAACATGCGCGGCAAGGTGGTGCGTCACTTCATGGAGGGCGTAGCGCTGGAGTTTGATACTGTTCAGTCGCGTGAAACGCTGAGAGAATTTCTTTAGCTTCAGCAGAGTCGCCTGCAAAGAAGGGAGCGGTTACAAGCCGCTCCCTTTTTCGTTGTGGGGCCATTCATGCAGCCGGGAGGCGTGCATCGATGACGGCGTGGTCCAAATCGGCACACACTGCGGAAGTTTTGCCGTATCTTTTCAATTTTTTTCTACGCAGAGATTTTCGTTGCACCTCTAGAATCAGCGCTGCAGCTCGTCTCTTATGGGGTTTTCGGGGACTCGTTTACGTTCTCCCGACGGCATTTGTAGTGCGTCTCGCCTAAGCAGAACCACTCGCTGGCACGGTCGTCGTTAACCTCACCTTGATCAGTCCTCCCGCACCGGCGGGAGATGCGAGCTGCTACGGGCTACTGTCTCTTAGCGCTGCCGGTGACTTTTATGACAAATTTGAAGCAATTTTGCCGAAAGTTTTCGTCGTCTTTTACCCGTATTTGATCTGCATTCGACTTTGTTTCGATTAAACTAAGCGTATGTTTTTACTGCGTCTTTTTGCGACACATCAAAGGCTTCCTGCCATCTTGTCCCCGACACCGAGGAGACAAGAACATGACACACCGCAAGAGATTGAGTGCAGGCCTGGCAGCTGCCTTCTTCATGCTGTTTGCCCCCAGTTCCTCGTTTGCGACGCCGGCCAACATGCAGGTAATCGGCAAGGCAAGCCCGCCGATCGGCCACTACGAGTTCTGCCGCATTTACACGAGCGAGTGCCAGGCCGCACCGCATGATCTCGGCCCCGTGGTCCTGACGGAAGACAAGTGGCGGACGATCCTCGACATAAACTACACGGTCAACAACGCGATCGAGCCGTTGACTGATCAGGAGATCTACGGTGTCGAAGAGCGCTGGGCTTATCCTCGCTCCGTCGGCGATTGCGAAGACTTCGCGCTACTGAAGCGCAAAATGCTCATCTCGAAGGGTTTTGACCCGGCGGACCTGCTGATTACCGTTGTTCTGCAGCAAAACGGCGAAGGCCACGCCGTCCTCACCGTTCGCACCGACCACGGCGACTTTATCCTCGACAACATGCGCGACCAGGTGCTGCTGTGGTCGGACACGCAGTATACGTTCCTCAAGCGTCAGGCGAGCGAACATGCCGGACGTTGGGTAAAGCTGCAGGACGGTCGTGCAGCGATCGCCGTCGGTAGCGTCGGGCAGTAGACGCTGGAAAGCCTCCAGGTCAGTGCCGGCTCCATGGGCCGGCATTTTTGCTGGAACCAGCCCTTGAACAAGTCACCGGGAGGCTCACCTGGAAGAAAATACCTGGTGGGCGTTGACGCTCTTTTTAGCCATTCATCATATTGATGCCGCCTTTGGCGCATTTGAAAGCCGAGGACGGTAAAGCGCCTCGTGGGGCGGCGACGCATCTTCTCTCAAATGCGAGCGAATGTGGCAGCCTTTCGCACACCATAAACCTCTTGGTAACGCTGTTGCCGTAGGTTCCACCACAACGGTCGTGGCGGGGGCGCGTCCAGAAGGCAACCCAGTAATGCAAATGATGAGTGCGGCAGTGTCGAAAACAGTTTTTCCCACCTCCCTCCCCATTCGGGCCGGCAAGGCGTCAGTTCTTGTTTTCGGTTTCCTAGCAGCCTTCATTGCTGTTCTCGGTCTTGCCGCCGGACCCGCGCAAGCGGCGCCGAAATACGCCGGCATCGTCGTCGATGCAAACACGGGCAAGGTTCTCTACAGCGATGACCCGGATGGCCTTCGTTATCCCGCATCGCTGACCAAGATGATGACCCTCTACATGACTTTTGAGGCACTTGAGGCCGGGCGCATCCGGCTGGACTCGAAAGTTCCTATTTCGGCGAATGCAGCAAAAGAGCCGCCTTCGAAGCTCGGGGTTCGGGCTGGCGGATCGGTGACCGTCGATCAGGCAATCAAGGCTCTTGTAACGCGCTCGGCGAACGATATCGCCACAGCGCTCGGTGAGTTTGTCGGCGGCTCGGAAGCTCGTTTCGCTCAGATGATGACCAACAAGGCCCGCGCGCTTGGGATGACCCGCACCACCTATCGCAACGCTCATGGTCTGCCCAATACGGCGCAGATGACCACGGCTCGCGATCAAGCTCGGCTGGGCATGGCATTGCGTCAGCACTTTCCACAGTACTACGGTTATTTCTCCACCCGCAGCTTCCAGTTTGGTAAGCAGCGGATCGGTAACCACAACCGGCTGCTCGGATCCGTTGATGGCGTTGACGGCATCAAGACCGGCTACATCAATGCCTCCGGTTACAACCTCGTGACCTCGGCACAGCGTGATGGACGATCGATTGTGGGCGTGGTCATCGGTGGTCGCACTGGTGCCAGCCGCGACGCGCAGATGCGCAAACTGGTTGCTGAGTATTTCCCCAAGGCATCTCGTGGTGGCAAGAGCGCTTTGATTGCTCAGACGCCGTCCGCACCGGTCGGCAACGCAATGGCTGCTGCAGATCGCCTTGCAGCCTTCGATCTGCCCAGTGCCGGGCCAGTGCCGCAGGTTCGCTATGAGGAGCAACAGGTTGCGTCAGCTTACGCACCGGCGGAAAAGCGACCAGCCGAGGCTTTGAAGGCATTGGCAACAGCCGCTGTTCCCACGCCTGCACCGGAATATGTCCCCACCGAGCAAGGCGACGCAAGCACGGACCAGATGGACAGCATCACTACAGCTTCGACAACATCCGACGACCTGACCTCAGTTGTTTCCGGATGGGTCATTCAGGTCGGCGTGTCGCCCAACCAGAAGATGGCTGACCAGCTTCTGCAGAAGGCGCAGGACAAAGGCGGCAAGGTATTGCGTACCGCCAAACCCTTCACGGTGGCCGTCAATGCCAAGGGTGAGCAGCTCTACCGCGCCCGATTCGGCGGGTTCCAAGACCAAAAGGCCGCCGTCAATACCTGTAATGCGCTGAAAAAGCAGGGCATTGGCTGCTGGGCGGCCCAACAATAGACCACTCCGGGCACAGCTTGGAGCCAACATATTCAGGTGACGCCCAGTTCGGCGCCATCTGCTAGGGGCGAGTATTGCCCCGCTCAAACCTCGATTGTACTGCGTTGACGAGGCTCATGATGACCGTATCCGAGAATACCGCGAACACGCCGTTCGCGTTTGGCGCAAAGCGCCCGGCGAAAGGCGTTGCTCTACATCCGATCCACGAAGCCGCAATGCGGCTCGCCGGGGCTGGCTTATCGAAGTCCCGCGGCCGCACGCGGGATCTGGTAGCCCTCCTGCTGAGCCATGGCGCGCGAGCCTGGCGCCAATCGCAACCGGAGACGCAGGTTCATATCCACGTCACTGCTCAGCATGGCCGCCTGCCTGTCCGACTGAAACTTGGATAAAGAGGTTTGATCAGAGGAGGCCGAGCTCGGCGAGCTCACGCCTTAGATCCTCCGGCATGGCGACGACACTTTCGCCCATGCCGATCAGGTCTCGCGGCGCTTCCTCCGCTTTCAAGTAGCGCCACCCCTGGAATGGCCGCTTAGGCTGAGGAACGGTTTCTATGACCTCCGGACCGAGGACCAGTTCGCAACGCTGGATTCCGTCGCCACCGGTGACGCATCGAATGTCCAGGAGTTTCTGTCGGGCGAGCACCTGCCCCTTGATCACCCAGTAGAGAGAGCCTTGGTCCAGAAGTTCTTCGGCGCGCTTGGGTAACATCCGGGTCGTGTGGATCGAGTGCGGCTCCATACCGGCAGTGATCGCCAGCAAGGCGCGCTCGGCAACCCAGCCTCGGAGATCCTCAAGGGTATCCGCGCCGACGCAGAGCTTGATCATGTGAAGTGTCATAGCGGGGTTGAACCCTTAACCTCGCTGCAGGTCAAGTCGCCATCTCACAAGCTGCGCCTGTCGCGTCAGCATTCCACAACGTTGACTGCAAGACCTCCGGTGGATGTCTCCTTGTACTTTTCGCTCATGTCGTTGCCGGTTTGGCGCATTGTTTCAATGCAGGCGTCGAGCGGGACGAAATGCGTCCCGTCTCCCTTGATGGCGAGCGAGGCTGCGGTGACGGCCTTCACCGCGCCGAGCGCGTTGCGCTCGATGCATGGGACCTGGACGAGGCCGGCGATCGGGTCGCAGGTCATTCCCAGGTGATGCTCGAGCGCGATCTCGGCGGCATTCTCGATCTGCTCCGGCGAACCGCCCATTACTGCCGCCAGTCCCGCGGCGGCCATGGCGGCGGCCGAACCGACCTCACCCTGGCAGCCGACCTCGGCCCCGGAGATAGACGCATTGTG
>CAYNED010000029.1:0-18978 GCA_964396135.1 uncultured Neorhizobium sp. | reverse complement strand
ACAACGCCTTCATTAGGAAGCTCGGCAAGGGCGATGGCCATGATTTCGGCAGACAGAATGAAGTCCGTCTTGATGGCGCCGGCGACCTTCTGGTCTTCCAGTGTCTGAGGGTCGAGCGCCGTTGAAGCCAGGTGTGTCTCGTGTTCGTGCGCCTGGTTGGGAAACAGGAGGTGGAGGACCTTCTCCGCTCCCTCGTAACACAGGTAGGCTCCTCCAATCATCAGCAGCGGGGTTATTGCCCAAGGCAGGAAGTAACCCAGTGCAAGCGCTGCCGGCAGCAGGAACAGCAGCTTGTTTTTGATCGAACCTTTGGCAATCTTGTAGACAATGGGCAGTTCACGGTCGGCAGCGAAGCCTTGAACATACCGAGGAGCCACTGCCGCATCGTCGATAACGGCGCCCGTTGCCTTCAATCCTGCCTTCATGGCCATTCCGCTGACGTCATCCAGCGATGCGGCTGCCACTTTTGCCAAACCGGCTACATCATCCAGTAGACCAAGAAGCCCTATACTCACGCTGCATTCTCCCCAGTTCCACGTTCCTGGACTTGAACGGGCTGCCGCTGCTGCAGTTCCTCTTGCAGTATGTCGACTTGACGACAGGTCGTTCCAGAGGACGTCCGGGCGGTGAAGAGCCAGCCCGGAACCTGGTGCGCGGTTTCACGTTGTCTCTCCGATCAAAGGAGAAAGAAGATGCTTAAAGGTATTGCGCTGTGGGCAATGGGTGTTCCGATCTTCGTGATCATCTTGCTTTATATGTTCGTTTTCTAGCCTCTTCACTTCAGTGGCTAGAATTCGACAGCAACAGGCGCTTCACCGGGATCAGGTGAAGCGCCTGTTGCTGTATAGAGAGTCTCGCCGGAAAGCCGATCCCTGGTTAGGGCATATTGGAGCGGTTACGTTGCACTACTCGATAGAGGCTAGTGCACCACCTGGATGTCCTCGTCGCCGAGGAACGAACGGATGCCGTCTCTTTCAGTGGTCGCGAGGAATTCCTGCCAGGCATCGACATCTGTGACAAACGTGTCTTCCCAGGTCGTCACGTCTTCGTCTTGCGAGATCACTTCAAGCGTCCATCCATCCTGGCTGCCGGCTGCTCTATGGATGTCCACCAGAACGGTGATGCCGTCGTCTTCGAACTCCCCGGAGAAATCCGAATGCTGCAGCTTTGGCTCTTGGGCCATTGTCGGCTAGCTCCCTGATGCGGATGGCAAGATGGTTCGCACTCAACATGTTGCACAGCAGGAAATTGTCGTCTGCGAAACCCCCGCTAAGCACCACCACAATAGGCAGAATTGCCCACAGCGCAACGCCAGCCTCTGCCTCATGATCGATTATGGGAGGAGCCAAGCAAGAATGATGGCCTTTCCGACTTCGAAATTGCGGGGCATCAACCTGGTACGGCTCTGGGGTTTCACGCGAGCACGAGGCACGAGCGGCAGCCGTGTCACGTTTGTCAGGAAGAACCGTAGATACTCCGCTCGCGGCGCCCTATGTCACCGGTTGTGCCGTGCATTCGCGAGCGTTGCCGCGAACCGACTGGGCGAACTGACGACGGAGCTTGAATGAACGGTAGATCGGAGGGCATGTCGCGAGCTGGCGGAACTGAGCACACCGGTGTTGGTCGTTATGTCTACTTTTCGTGCTTGGTTGTTGCCGCACAGATCGGCATTCTGCTGCTACTTGATCGGCAATGGTTCTGCAGCTGCGGATCAGTACGCCTGTGGCAAGGAACGATGGATCCTGCACAGAATTCCCAGCAGTTGACGGACCCCTATTCCTTTCTTCATTTTGCGTTCGGGTGCGGGCTCTTTCTATGGCTCAAGTCGATCCGACCGCATTGGCACCTGGCCAGACGTGCAACTTACGCCCTTGCGAGTAGCGCTATCTGGGAGATCATTGAGAACCTCCCCTTCATGATTGAGATGTTCGGTACGGAAGGGAGTGGGCTCCAATACTCCGGTGACAGCATCGCCAATTCGATAGGTGACACGCTGATTGTCCTTCTCGGCTTCCTGGTCGCCTCTCGCTTGTCCACACGCTGGACGGTTTCTGCGATCCTGGCACTTGAGCTGACGACCTTCGCGCTGATCGGTGACGGCCTGATCGTCGGGCTGCTCCGCTTTACCGCTTCGTCAATGATGGTTTGACCGGAGGGGCAACCGAAGCCCTTGAAAGAACGGTCAATCTCAGGTGAAGATCGTTTCAGAACTCAGGATCGCCCCTTGCACTTCGCCTTCATTTGCCCACCTTTCAAGAGCCACATCGCTGTCTTCGAGACTATCGGCAAGGAACTTGTTGAACGGGGCCACCGTGTCAGCTTCCTCGTTAACAGTGGCGCCGAACACCACGTCTCCGCACGCTTTGATGTTTATCCGGTGGAGGGGACCGACCAACGGCGGCTCGATCGGATCATTGCTCGTGCTTCCCGACCCAGGGGTCCCTTCGGCATACTTCGCACGGTCCACGACACAGCTGTGCTGACGCAAGCAATCTGCGCGCATGCGCCTGTTCATCTGAAACGCTTGGGAGTCGATGCCGTCCTGGGCGATCAGATGGAGCCCGGGGCAGGGCTTGTTGCGCGCCATCTCGATCTTCCGCTGATCTCGATTGCCTGTGCCGTGCCTGTCGAGCGGGAAGAAGGGATCCCGCTGCCATTCCTGCCGTGGCCCTATGATCCGACGCCCAAAGGGATCAAGCGCAACGAGGGAGGCGAGCGAATTGCCCGCCTTTTGTTGACTGAGCAACGGCGGACCATTCGCGACTGGGCTCGACGCTTTGCGCTGGAGGGACGGTTTGAGGACCTTCAGTCATGCATTTCGGAACTCGCCACCATAGCCCAGACCACTGCCGCCTTCGACTTTCCCCGTTCGAAGGCCGGCCAGCGCCTGCACTTGGTCGGTCCGTTGCGTGGCGAGAATGGTAGGGAGGAACTACCTTATGCCGTTGATCCCGACAAACCCTTCATCTTCATGTCGCTCGGGACGCTTCAGGGTCACCGTTACCGACTTTTCCGGGCAGCCGCGGCCGCATGCCGGGAACTGGATGTGCAGTTGCTTGTCGCTCACTGCGGCGGCTTGAGTGAACATGAGGCCAAGAAGGTAGGCGCAACCTGGGTAACTGATTTTGCGCCGCAAAGGGCGGTGCTGGAGCGCGCCGATCTTTGCATCACGCATGGCGGCCTCAACACTGTCATGGATGCACTTGAGTTCGCAACGCCGCTGCTTGCGCTGCCCATCGCCTTTGATCAGCCGGGCGTTTCCGCTCGCATTGTTCATCACGGACTGGGTTTGCGCCTGTCTCCCCGCATGTTGACTGTCGCAAGAATGAAGACCGCCATCGCAACGCTTCTTCACGATCCTGGTTACGCGGATCGCGAAAGAGAGGTTGGCCGCTCCATCGCCGCCGCGGGAGGATTGTCGAAGGCGATCGGCGTGATCGAGACGGCGGTCACGCGCGGCAGGAACGGCGGGAGCCAGTAAGCGGCGCCGGCTTAGATGGCAGCCTCCTCTCGGAAGGCCATTTGATGAATGGCCCGCAGCATCAGGCGGATAGGTTCCTCTTCAACGCCACAACGCGCCAAGGCCGTGTTGGCTGATTCAAGGTGGAAGGAATAGACGGAGCGGGTAACCGCTTCGCCCCTGTCATTGATCATCGAGCTCTTGCCGATATCCTTGCCAACGTCTTTCCCGAGCGCCCCTGTTGGCGCGGTTGCGTCCAGAAGGTCATCAAGCGCCTGAAACGCTGATCCGATGTGATATGCGAGCTCGGAAAGAGCCGCCTCTTCCGCCGCAGGCCGGTTCCCCAGGATGGAAGCCATCTCTGCCATTGCCGAGAAGAACGTGCCTGTCTTCAGCCAGTTCTTTTGTTCTACGTCGATTGGCGTCCCAGGAGCTTCGGTCAAATCAACCTCTTGACCAGCTGCCAGGCCTGTATGGCCAACCGCCTGGCTCAACACCGAAACAAGCCTTGCCCGCCGGTCGCCGGGGACTGCATCCAACGAGGCAATGATATCCATCCCCCGCGTTAGCAAGGAGATCGCTGCCAGAATGGCAGTCGCCTGACCAAACACCTTGTGGGTCGTCGGTTTGTCGCGCCGAAGGTCGGCATTATCCATGCATGGCAGATCGTCAAGGATCAGAGAGGCGGTGTGGACCATCTCGAGCGCGCAACCGATATCCAGAGCCGCCTCCTGATGCTCCCCTTGGGGCACGGTCAGGATGAAAAGAAGAGGCCGAAACCTTTTGCCGCCGCCAAGCAGGGCGTGCCTCATCGCCGCAAGCAGGTTCGGCGGCGCGTATCCGCCGCTCTCCAGAAGGACTTCCAGCCGTTCTTCAACCTGCGTCTTGAGGTTCTGGATCCTTAGCCGAAAGGTGTCGTGCGACGTATTGTTCTGCATCCAGCTGATCTGCAGGGCCGGCTCCAACGTATCTTTGTAGATGACAGAAAGTTGCGACAGTGTGCAGGACATTCAGCAAGCCTAACCTATATCGTAATGCCAATACCGGCTTGCCGGCTCTTAAACTTATATCTGTGGCACGCCCGGCCGTATGAAAGAAGCAAATGCTCGCCGAACGAAAAAAACAGCATCTCGATATCGTGCTGGGTAGCGGTTCCGTCTCCGGACGTATCGATACCGGTTTTGAAGCAATACGGTTCGAGCATGTGGCGCTCCCAGAAATCGACATGGCTGCGATTGATTTGTCTACGCAATTCCTGGGAAAGCGGATCACTGCGCCATTCCTCGTGAGTTCGATGACAGGCGGAGCGGAAAGAGCTCAGGACATCAATCACAATATTGCTATTGCATGTGAAGCCACAGGCATCCCCTTCGCAGTGGGATCTCAAAGGGTTGCGATCGATACTGATAGCGACTGGGGTATGAACCTGGAGCTTCGGCGTCTTGCTCCATCGGTGCCCATACTCGCCAATATCGGTGCCGCCCAACTGAACACCGGATACGGAATAGAGCAGGCGCGGAAGGCAGTCGAAATGATCGACGCGGACGCATTGATCATTCACCTCAATCCGCTGCAGGAGGCGGTTCAGCCGGAAGGAGACCGCAACTGGAGCGGTCTCACGAGGAAGATTGGCGCGCTGTGTGACGTGCTTCACGTTCCGGTGGTTGTGAAGGAAGTCGG
Source organism: uncultured Neorhizobium sp. (assembly GCA_964396135.1). Taxonomy (GTDB): domain Bacteria; phylum Pseudomonadota; class Alphaproteobacteria; order Rhizobiales; family Rhizobiaceae; genus Neorhizobium. The sequence goes on along the minus strand of CAYNED010000029.1, from coordinate 13,838 downwards.
GAGCGGTATCTCTCCGGCCATAGCCGAGGCTCTTGCTGCCGTCGGCGTCAAGATCATCGACGTTGCCGGAGCAGGGGGAACCAGTTGGGCAGCGGTGGAGGCGTTGCGCGCCAGAACACCGGCCGAGGCCGCCGTGGCTTCCGCATTCGCCGACTGGGGTCAGCCCACGGCCACTGCGATCGCGGCGCTGCGTAGAGCTCGTCCTGATGCGTTCATCATTGGCTCAGGCGGCATCCGGACGGGTGTCGACGCGGCGAAAGCCATCCGGTTGGGAGCCGATCTCGTTGGACAGGCTGCCTCGGTTTTGAAGTCCGCGACATCTTCTCCGGAAGAGGTGGCGGAGCACTTCGAGATCATGTCGGCACAATTGCGCGTGGCCTGTTTCTGCACCGGTTCATCGAACCTTGCGGATCTGCGCGTAGCAAGACTGGAGGCCGTTCCGTTCGAGGGATGACCCATTCAGTCGCACCGATAGCCGCTGTAGCTAACTCATTCATGCTTCGTGCGACACGAGAGCATTCCGCTGGGGTAAACCTCGTCGCGAGTGGCGAGAGGAGGCGGCCTTTTGCCTGACGCAAAACCTCCTTTGGTGCTGGTTGGAGCCGGCCTTGCAAGCGCGATCATTGCCCAGCGCCTGTCCCGCCTATCTTCGCCGGGCAAGATCCTGATCCTTGAAGCGACAGCAAAGCCCTTCGGCGAACACACCTGGTCATTCCACCATGCGGATGTCGAGACAGCAGACCTGGCCTGGCTTGGCTCCTTGATCGCCCATCAATGGGACAGCCAGTCGGTTCGCTTTCGTCATCTAGAGCGCACCCTTTCCTCCGGGTATGCCTCGCTCACCTCCGCCTCTGTAGCTGCGGCCATCAAACATCTCGACACCGTGGAGCTTCACTCAAACGCGCCGGTGGCATCGCTTTCTCCAGATCATGTCACACTGGCGGACGGAACGCTGCTGCCCGCTTCCTGCGTCATTGACTGCCGCGGCTATCGGCCGACCCAGTCCATGCGCCTGGGGTATCAGAAGTTCGTCGGGCTTGAGGTGGAACTTGGCGAGCCTCACGGCTTGGCGTGTCCGGTGATCATGGACGCAACCGTCGATCAGCACGACGGCTACCGCTTCGTATATCTGCTGCCGCTTTCGCCGACACAGGTCCTGATCGAGGATACCCGATATTCGGATAATGCGGGATTGGACGATGTGGCCTTAGAGCAAGACATCATGGCCTACGCGTCGGCGCAGGGCTGGATGGTTGAACGCGTGATCCGCAAGGAGCATGGTGTACTCCCGATCGCACTGGCTCATGATTTCGAGCAGTTCTGGTCGGAACTGCCCGCCGATATTCCACACGCAGGAATGCGCGCCGGCCTCTTCCATCCAACGACGGGGTACAGCCTTCCCGACGCAGTCCGTCTTGCCAATCTCATCGCCGCTCACTGGCCAAGCAACAGCGGTGATCTGGCAAAAACCGTTCGTCGATACGCTGCTGCACAACATCACGGCCAGAAGTTCTACCGGCTGCTTAATCGGATGCTGTTCTTGGCAGCAGAGCCAGATCGCCGTCATCTCGTGCTTGAGCGGTTCTATAAGCTGCCGACGCCACTGATCGAGCGCTTCTATGCGGGGCGCACCAGTGCAGGCGATATCGTCCGCATTCTGACCGGGAAGCCTCCCGTACCCATCCATCGCGCACTGGCCTGCCTGCGGGAAGCGCCACTTTTGAGAAACGGAACCTCATGACGAGTAATCCCACAACCGCGGCAGTGATCGGTGCCGGCTTCGGTGGACTTGCCTTGGCAATCCGCCTCCAGAGCGCGGGCATCCAGACCACTATCTTCGAGAAACGCGACAAGCCGGGTGGTCGCGCCTACGTCTATACCGATGACGGCTTTACCTTCGATGCAGGACCGACCGTCATCACCGATCCGGATTGTCTGGAGCAGCTCTGGGCGCTGTCGGGGCGGCGGCTTGCGGATTACGTCACGCTCCTGCCGGTAACTCCCTTCTATCAATTGTGCTGGGAGGACGGGTACCGTTTCGATTATGCCAATGATCAAGCAGAGATCGACCGGCAGATCGGGGAGAAGTCGCCAGATGATGTCGAAGGCTATCGGCGGTTCCTCTCCTACTCCGAGGATCTTTATCGGGAAGGCTACGAGAAGCTCGGGACGGTGCCCTTCCTGAACTTCTGGTCGATGATCAAGGTGGCGCCGCAGCTGATGCGCCTGGAGAGCCACCGCAGCGTCTATTCCAAGGTCAGCCAGTTCATCAAGGATGATCAACTGCGTCAGGCCTTCAGCTTTCATTCGCTCCTTGTCGGCGGCAATCCGTTTCGGACATCCTCGATCTACGGGCTGATCCACGCCTTGGAGCGCAAGGGTGGCGTATGGTTCGCCAAGGGCGGCACCGGTGCTCTGATTGCCGGCCTGGTGAAGTTGTTCGAGGATCTCGGCGGGACGGTGCGTCTTAATGCCGAGATTGATCGGATAGAGGCGAAGGAGGACAGGATCACCGGTGTCGTCCTGAAGGACGGCAGTCGGCATGGGTTCGATCAGGTCGCATCCAATGCCGATGTCGTCCACACCTACAAGCACATGCTGCGCGAAACATCCCGCGGCCAATCCAACGGCCGTGCGCTGGAGAAGAAGAGCTTCTCCATGTCGCTCTTTGTGATCTATTTCGGGCTCAAGACCACGCACCCGGAGCTCAAGCACCACATGGTCCTGTTCGGCGCGCGCTACCGCGAGCTGATCACCGAGATCTTCGGCACCGACGGTCTGGCCGAGGATTTTTCACTCTATTTGCACGCGCCGTCCGTCACGGACGACAGCTTGGCACCTCCTGGCTCCAGCGCATATTATGTTTTGTCCCCCGTGCCGCATCTGGGGACTGCGAATATCGACTGGAGCGTCGAAGGCCCAAAATACCGGGACCGGATCCTGAAATACCTGAACGACCACTACATCCCAGGGCTTCTTGAAGACCTGGTGACAGTGCGCCACTTCACGCCCTTCGACTTTCGCGACGAACTGAACGCGCATTTGGGCTCCGCCTTTTCGGTGGAACCCATTCTTACGCAAAGCGCATGGTTCAGACCTCACAATCGCGATGACCAGATCTCCAACCTCTATATCGTGGGTGCCGGAACGCATCCTGGCGCCGGCATCCCCGGTGTCGTCGGGTCGGCGAAGGCCACCGCAGGTCTGATGATCGAGGATGCTCGGGCATGAGCGATGCCGTTCTGGCCAGCAGCGAAACTGCAATCGCGAAGGGATCTCAAAGTTTCGCTGCGGCGGCACGGTTGTTTGACCGGCGAACCCGTGAGGATGCGGTCCTCCTTTACGCCTGGTGTCGTCACTGCGACGACGTTGTGGATGGACAGACGCTCGGGCACGAGCAGCAGGACGACTTTCGCAAAGGCCAGCAGCATCGCCTTGATCTTCTGCGAGAACAGACCGCTCGGGCATTGCAGGGCAAAGAGGTTTCCGAACCCGTCTTCGAGGCGCTGAGGAGGGTCGTGGAACGTCACCAGATTCCGGTGCGCCACCCGGAGGAACTGCTGATGGGCTTCGCGATGGATGTAACGGAGCGGCGTTACGAGACCATCTCCGACACCCTGGACTACTGCTATCATGTCGCCGGCGTGGTCGGCGTCATGATGGCCATGATCATGGGCGTGCGCGATCCGAAGACACTGGATCGAGCCTGCGACTTGGGCCTTGCGTTCCAACTCACCAATATCGCCCGGGACGTAGTGGAAGATGCGCGCGCAGGGCGTGTTTACCTGCCGGCGGAACTTCTGGCGCGGCATGGACTGGATGCAATCAATCCAGAGGATACGACGCAGCGGCCAGCACTTTATGCAGCAGCGCTGGACCTTCTGGACCTTGCCGAGGACTACTATACATCGGCTTACGTCGGCATCTCGGCCCTGCCTCCTCGCTCTGCCTGGGCCATCGCAGCGGCACGTCGCGTCTACCGTGCCATTGGCAGCAAGCTACGCTCTGGCGGGCCGGCGGCGTGGGACGAACGCGTCGCCACATCGAAAGGTGAGAAGGTCGCCCTTCTGGGACTGGCACTTGGAGATGTGGCACGTACGCGTTTGAGGACACATGATGTTCCGCGGGTTGGGCTGTGGCAGCGCCCCTGATTACTCGCCAGCGGCGCGCGGTTCATCATCCTTCAGCGCCTGAGGATCGAACTTGCGCTTGTTTTCCTGGAGCTGTTTGACCAGCTTGTCGACAGGTTCGGCGTAAACGAAGCCGAAGGAGACGCAGCCTTCGCGTCCTTCCACTGCGTGGTGCAGACGATGCGCCTGATAGACCCGCTTCAGATAACCGGTTCGCGGAATGTACTTGAACGGCCAGCGCTGATGGACCAGTCCGTCATGCATGAAGAAATACAGGACCCCGTAGATGGAAATCCCGATGGCGATCCACCACAGGGGCCAGAACCAGTTCGAGCCAATCCAGAACAAGCCCACGGCGAAGACGGCAAAGACGACGGCATAGAGATCGTTCTTTTCCAGCGTCTCGTCATGGGGCTCGTGATGCGACTTGTGCCAGCGCCATCCCCAGCCATGCATGATGTGCTCGTGCGACCATGCCGCAAACCACTCCATGAAGACGACGGTACCAATAACGAGCATCGTTGGTATCAGGTAATTCATCAAGGTTTCCATATTTAACCTCGGCTTGCTCTTTCCTGCAGCGTCAACCTCCGCTGGGCCGGCAACCTCCACCATGGCACGCCCGGCCGATCATGATGTTCATGATGATATCCGAAATGGAAGCAAGTCAGCAGAGACATGATAGGTGAAAAATCACTGCTGCGCGCCCGGTGCCGATCATCAAACGGCGTTTCGTCGACGCGGTGAGGGAGGTAGGTTCCGAAATAGAAGAGTTGCACTGAAGAGAGGATTGCCGGCAAGGCCCAGAACGCCAGCATTGTCGGGAATTGCTCGCGAAGGATGGCAAGATAGATAAGGACCGCGGCGGTGAGCACTCCGAATTCGCGCCAGCGGAAGTAGTGCCGAAAGAATTTCAGGTACCAGGGCCAAAAGCGTTCGGGATGGTCTGCGTCGAAATCCGGGTCGTCGGCTGTTCCCGCATGCCGATGGTGGGCATGATGACTCGTGAAGAGCTTGTCATAGGAAAAGCCCGCATAGATGAACACGCAGAACCGGCCGATCGCGCGGTTCAACCTGGGAAACTGCGGAGCCAATGACCCATGCATCGTGTCATGGGCGATGATGAACAATCCCACGCTCAGCCAGCACTGCACGGCGATGACAACGGGTGCCAGGAGCAGGCGACCTGGCACTGTCCAATCGACAAAGAAGATACTGGCAACATGTATGCACAGCCATGCGAGGATTATCGCTGCGGCCAGCGAAATACTCACTGTGGTATCTCGCCGAACGCTTGGGGTATCCAACGTGAGATTCGCCATGACCAAATTCTCCGAGCGGGGGCTTTAACTATATACGACCGGAAACTGGTTGTGGATTAAGGCCGGAGCCAAGCATTTATCTAGTTTCGGCAGCAGTTCTGACAAGGCGCCCCAGAGTTTCCATCCCGTCGTCGATGTCGACCGTCAAAGCGCCTTAACGAAAGCCGCGATAAGAGCCGCCTTCATGGCTTCTGCACTGTCGAGACCATCTGTTCAAAGAACTTAAGCTGCTCCTCGCCAGCCAGGCTCCCCGTCTCAAACACCAGTCGGTCTTCTCGACGAGCCACTCCTTCCTTCGCCGTCAATGCTGCAACGACCTTTGCCGGTACGTCTTGCGTCAGCGTCATTGCCAGTGCTTTTGGCCCGGCTTCCAGCTTGGAAAAACCCAGCCGCGCCGCGGCAAGCTGCAGTCGCGTCGTGCGCAAAAGGAGCAGTACCTCCGGCGGTGGTTCGCCGAAGCGGTCGTCGAATTCCTCTTCCAGGTCGTCCATCTCGTTCAACGAAGATGCGCGCAGCAGCCTGGCGTAAAGATTGAGCCTGACGGCCGGATCCGAGACATAGTCCTCGGGGATGGTGCCGGTCAGTGCAAGGTTGAGGGTTGCGCGCGGCGACGTGGCTCCGGGCTGCCTGCGCAATTTCGCAACAGCGCTCGCAAGGAGCCTCTGGTGCAGGCCGATGCCGATCGCCTTGATGTGACCAGCCTGATCCTCGCCGGCGAGGTCGCCTCCGCCGCGCAGATCAAGATCGCGCAGGCTGATGGCAAGCCCCGAACCGAGCCGATCGTTCTCAACGAGCGTCGACAGCCGCAAGCGGGTTTCCTCCGGCAATTCTGCGCCTTCTTGCGTCAGCAGTGTCGCCATGCCCTGGGCTCCTGCGCGTCCGACCCGTCCGCGCAACTGATGAAGCTGCGCCAGCCCGAACAAGTCTGCGCGCCAGACGAACATCGTGTTGGCCCGCGGCACGTCCAGACCGTTTTCGATGATGTTGGTGGCGAGCAGGATATCGCCATTGCCTTCTGCAAAGCCCACGATCGCTTCATCGATGGCCGCTGCCGGCATCTTTCCGTGAGCGGTCCTGACCGAAAGCTCCGGAACGGCCCCCCGCAGGATCGTCTCGACCTCTTCCATGTCCTCGATACGCGGCACCACGACGAAGCTCTGTCCGCCGCGGCGATGCTCGCGCATCAAGCCAGTGCGAAGGGAGGCGCTGTCGAATGCCGCGATCGAGGTGCGGACTGGCCGGCGTTTGGTGGGCGGCGTCGTCAGAAGACTGACCTCCTGAACACCGATCATTGCCGACTGCAATGTCCGCGGGATCGGCGTCGCCGACATGGCGAGTGTGTGCAGCGCCGGTGCCAGTGCGCTCATCGCCCGCTTTTCCTTCAGTCCAAAACGGTGCTCCTCATCCACGATCAGAAGCCCAAGATCAGCAAAGCTGACATCCTTGGCAAGGATCGCGTGGGTTGCCACGATCACGTCGATCTTGCCCTCCGCCAGCGCCGCCTTCACCTGCTTCGCCTCGCTCGGCTTGACCAAACGCGACAACATCGCCACCGAAAGGCCGGTTCCGGCAAAGCGATGCTGGAAAGTCGCAAAATGCTGACGCGCCAGCACCGTTGTCGGTGCAATGACGACCACTTGGCCACCGGCCATCGCCACCGCAGCGGCTGCTCGCAACGCTATCTCCGTTTTGCCGAAGCCGACATCGCCGCAGACAAGACGGTTCATCGGCTGCCCGGATGCCAGATCGGAAAGCACGGCACGGATGGCCTCTGCCTGATCAGGCGTTTCGGTATAGGGAAAGCGCCGCGTAAAGGCGGCGAATGCCGGACGCGGCGGCACGTATTTCTCCGCTCGCGATGCCTGCCTCTGCTTTGCGACCGTCGCAAGATGACGCGCGGTGGATTGAATGTCCTTGGCGATCTTCTCGCGCTTCTTCTGCCAAGCCTCCGTGTGAAGCCGATCGAGGGTGACGGCCTCGGGCTCGGAGCCATAGCGCCATAATTTGCCGAACTCTTGCATCGGCACCAGGATTGAACCGCCGTCACGATATTCCAGACGGGCGGCGTCGTGAGGCACCCCTTCGATTTCGATGGCTTCCAGATCTCTTAAAACACCGACGCCGTGATCTTCGTGGACAACCACATCGCCGATACCAAGCTCCGGCTCAGCCAGCAGGGTTGAAGAGTGATTGAGAGCGCTTGCTTCGCCGGGCGCGGTGACGACGGCAATATTGTGCTTGTCGTCGACGAAACCCTGCTCCAGCTCGCATTCCAGTTTCAGCAGGCTTCCCGCATCGGCCTCCAATACCGCTTGCCAGGTATCCACGGAACGAGCTGCCGTACCCGTTGCCTTCGCCAGGCGACGAGAAAGCGTGTCGAGACCTTTGCCTGTCCCTGCAACAACAACCTTCCGTCCCTCTTTCGCGCCCTCCTGCACGAACTTGGCCAGCGCCTTGCGCGAACCCGCGTCGGGTGCCTCCAGCGGCAGGGCGTCCCCTTCTTCAAGATCTAGGGCCACTGCGGGCAAGCTTGCCGTGTAGCGGCTCCAGTCGGCTGGGCTGAGATAAAGCGATTGATGGGACGCCTCGGGTTCTTCGACGCTTTTCCGGGACTGCCGGGCATCTTCGATAATGTCGAAGTAACGCTTGACCCTTTCCCCGGCGCCGGGAGCGAAATGAACGGCAGCATCGCCAAGAACGTCGAATAGGGCTGGCATGTCTTTGTACAGACGGCACAGCAGGCCTTCCATGGTGTCCGATATCGCAGCCGTGTCCTCGCCTTCGTTGCCGATGGCTTCAGATGCCGGTCCCAATGTCACCTCTTCCAGAAAGCTCTCGGTGCGTTGGGACACCCGATCAAAACCCCTCAGCTCCAGGACGCGATCTTCCTTCGACAGGACGATCCGCATCGGGCCCGGCGCACCAGCGGGATAGATGTCGATCACACCCTCGCGAATCACCACCTCGCCGGGATCGTCAGCTACGCCTTCTTCGACGTAACCGGTTTGCTGAACGAAATTGGAGAAAGCATCGCGATCAAACGACCGGTCCACCACCAGATCAAGCTTGGTGTCTCTGATGACTGTTGCCGGCGGAACCCGTTGAAGCATCGCCTCCAGCGAGGTCACCAACAGTTTTGGGGCGCCGCTTCGTCCGTTCCAGATGCGCAACGCATCCATCCGCCTGCCCATGCAATGACGCGTCGGTGGGACACGATCGTAAGGAAGGCAGTCCCAGGGCGGCAAGACGAGAAGGTTGACCTCAGGGAAAAGGGCGGCGACAGCTCCAGCGATTTCGTCAGCCGCAGCTTCGCTCAAGGCAACATAGCAATGGGATCGTCCTGAATCTCGCAGTTGAGCTTCTAGTCTGGTTGCTACCAGGCCCGCCGGCAGCTTTTTGGCTTGTGCCCGTTCATCTTGGGCAAGAGGCTTCGAGGATACTTCAGCTTCGGACTCAACAACACTCACATGAACCTGCCATTTCATCGTCGGCATCGTGCCGGCCTTCAAGAACCCCTTGGTCGTCGGCTGGTTCCGCGCCACCGGCCATCAACTTCGACCCCAGGGAGCGGCGTGCCACTCGGGCTTCCCCGCAAGATGACAGTTGACACAAATGAACGAGTGCGAAGGCGCCTGTGAGAAGATCAAGGCCCTTTAGATCCGTCAGAACCTAGGAGAGATTTTATGGCAGGACGCGCTCGGAGATCGGAGCCGGCAGTTCGCCACGAAAGTCCAAGACGCGCCGTGCCAAGGTAGGCGCAATGCCGTTTGCCTATTGCTGCGCGCCTGTCTTCATTTCACGCCCAGCCACTCGTTGAGTTCGGCTTCGGCACGTTCCAGCGCGCTGTAATTGATCAGTTTGCGCAAGAATGCCACTGAAACCGCCCGGCTGCGGAGGTTGTAGCGCCCATCATCGGCATCCTCGCCAAGCCTCTGGTAGACATCGAGCTTCTCGTACAATTGCTGCAGGCGGTTCTGGACGCTGCGCAGGGAGAGGTTGTGGCGCCTCGCGATCATTCGGTCGGTCAGCCCCAGTGCAATGTCGATCAGGATCTCGTACTCGACGTCAGTGAAGCCCTTGATGTTGCCGAGGCTTTTTTGCTGCATGCCGCGCACTTCGCGGTCGATGACACATTGGGACTCGATAAAGATGCCGCGTAGGGCGAGCTTGAGCCGGTCATCGGAGGCGGATTTCAGGACATAGCCATAGGCCGCGCCCTCAGGCACGATGCGCGACACTCCGCGCACGTAAGCTTCATCAGCATAGTTGGACCAGAACAGAATGCGCGTGTCTGGGCGCTCCTTCCAGATTGTACGTGCAGCCTCTATGCCGTTCCGTTCCGGCATCTGGAGGTCCATCACGATATGCGCCGACCGGTGCCGGCGGGCCAATCCTTCGCCCACTTTACCGTTCTCCGCCTCCAGCACCAGGTCGCATTCGGGCAGAGCCGCGCGAACCGCATCATGCAGGTAAGACCGGTGGAGAGGATCGTCTTCGATGATGAGGACTTCCATGGTTGTTTCCCTGCTCATGCCTTGTTGGGGCCCGTCGCGGAGAGCGACAGGCTAATGCGCGTTCCCCGCGCGCCACTGTTGGCGATCTCGAACCTCGCGCCGATCAGTCGCGCCCGAGTGCGCATGTTGTCGATCCCGTGGCCAATCTGCTCCTGCGGATTGCCGACGCCCACTCCGTCGTCCGTCACCGTCACGGTTAAGCCTGTCATTGCGGACTGAAGTGCAACGATGATGTTCGATGGCTGGCCGTGCCGCACCGCATTGTTGATTGCCTCCTGGACAATCCGAAACAGCGCAATTGCGACCGTCTGGTCGAGCATGTCGAGCTTGCCCTCGCTTTCATCGCTCATCTGCCACTTGATGGGAAGGCCGCTTTCGCGGACGGAACGGTCCAGATGATTTTCGATCGCCTGGGCTACCCCGAAGAGCTGCAACACGGAAGGCTTGGCTTCTTCGATGATCTGGCGCAGGTCATGCATGCAGTGCTGAAGACTGCGGAAAATCGGCTCCAGCGCGTCCCCCGGCACGTCTGGCAGGTGCGTCATCCGCTCCATGCGCCGTGCCAGCCGAGTGAGGTCGGCCAGCGTCTGGTCATGAAGATCCATTCCGATCCGCTGCCGCTCCGCCTCGAGTGCTTCCGTCAACTTCAGAGCCCCAAGGCGAAGACCTTCTTCGCGCGCGCGGGCCTCTGTCTCCACAACGGCAGACCGCTTTGCCTGTTCGGCGGCCCGCAAGGCGAAGAAATAGGGGGCAAGAAGGTCTGCAATCGAGCGGGCATTTTCCACGTCCTCCATCGAGTAATGGTCGGGGTGATGGCTCGAGCAACTGAGGGCGCCAATGATATCCCCCTGCACCCGAAGCGGGACATGCAAACGGCTGCGGAGCGACAGCGCGATGATCGGGCTGGAGAAGGCGCCTGCGAAGTGGAAGCGCGGGTCACGACAGGCGTCGCCGGACAGCAAGTAGTCCACCTCACCAGACAGCAGGCTGCGGATCGGGCTTCCGGTCAACAGGGCAGGGGGCTGTTTGCTCCAGGCGGTTTCGAGACCGCTTTCGTAGGCGATGTGGTACTTCCCGTCGATCATCTTGATGCAGACATCGAGATGGTCATGAGGGATAATATGCCCAATCTCGACGGCCACGGCCTGAATGATGGCGTTGAAATCCAGCTGGCCCGCCAGCAGCCGCGAAATCCCAAGGTAGTGCTGGAAGAGCGAGTTTGGTGTCTGATTCAGCATCGGCGACGTCCTCCCAGCCATCGAATTTTTGGGCGGCCCCAAGAGCCTGAGTGATTAAGCGCCTTATCGCGATCATTGTCTTGCGGGAACCCGCAATTTTCACGCGCTTCTCCGCACAGTGCGTGCCTGGATTCACCTTTGCAATTCAAAGCATCTGCTTCATTGTTTGCTGACTGACGCAGAGGCGCCAGTTCAGACATTCATCGGCAAGCGTTGAGGAGCGGGAGCCGGATGAGCCAAGAGGCTTAAAGGGAGGAAATCATGACCATCAAGAAGATGCTATTGGCATCGATCGCCATCGCAAGCGTAACCGTACCCTTCTCAGCGTCGGCCGAGACCGCGGACAAGAAGATCGCGCTTTCCAACAACTATGCTGGAAACTCCTGGCGTCAGGCGATGCTGACAAGCTGGGACAAGATCACCAAGGCAGCAGTCGGCGAGGGCGTGGTTGCTGCTGCCGATGCCTTTACGACTGCCGAAAACCAGGCGACCGAACAGGCGGCTCAGATCCAGAACCTCATTCTGCAGGGCTATGATGCCATCGTGGTCAACGCAGCCTCTCCGACGGCACTGAACGGTGCAGTCAAGGAGGCATGCGATGCCGGTATCGTGGTTGTTTCCTTTGATGGGATCGTCACGGAACCCTGTGCCTGGCGGATTGCGGTCGATTTCAAGGCGATGGGCGAGAGCCAGATCGAGTATCTCACGGAGAAGATGCCGGATGGCGGCAATCTTCTTGAAATCCGCGGCCTTGCAGGCGTCTCCGTCGACGACGAGATTCATGCCGGGATCCAGGCAGGCATTGAGAAGAACACGCAGTTCAAGATCGCCGGCTCGGTCAACGGCGATTGGGCTCAGGATGTCGCGCAGCGTGCTGTAGCAGGTATCCTGCCAAGCCTTCCTGAAATCAAGGCAGTCGTTACCCAGGGCGGCGACGGCTATGGTGCTGCCCAGGCGTTCGCTGCCACCGACCGGCCGATGCCGACCATCATCATGGGCAATCGTGAAGACGAGCTGCGCTGGTGGAAGGAACAGAAGGATGCGAATGGCTACGAGACCATGTCGGTTTCCATTGCACCTGGCGTCTCGACGCTGGCCTTCTGGGTCGCTCAGCAGATCCTCGATGGCAAGGACGTAAAGAAGGAGCTCGTCGTTCCTTTCCTGCGTATCGACCAGGACAATCTGGAAGCTAACCTTGAGAAGACGGAAAAGGGCGGCGTGGCGAATGTCGAATACTCGCTGGAAGACGCCCAGAAGGTGATCGACGCCGCCTTGTAAGACAGCGCCATCGACCGATCCGAACCGGATGCAGCGCCCGCGTTGCATCCGGTGGCATCCCTCTTGTGCAGTTGACAGTCTCCCATGAATGACAGAGCGCCGAAGCAAGAAGTGGTGGCCGCTCGCGACGTCAAGGTCGCGTTCGGTGCCGTCAAAGCGCTGGACGGGGCAAACCTCGTCATCCGTGCCGGCGAATGCGTTGGTCTCGTCGGCCACAACGGTGCCGGCAAGTCGACGATCGTCAACGTCATCAACGGTGGCCTGACCCCACAGGAAGGAACCGTTGCCTATGGTGGCGCATCCGCTGACCACGGTATCGGCGCTGCGCGTGCCAGCGGGGTTCGCTGCGTCTTCCAGGAGTTGTCGCTCTGCCCGAACCTGACCATTGCGGAAAATGCCCGTGTGATGTTGAGCGATCTCAAGGGCACGGGCTGGCGCAAGCGCGGGCTGGCGCTCGTGACGCGGCAACTGGCGGACATCTTTCCCGGCCATAACATTGACTGCGAGAGTGTCGTCGAAGACCTCACCATCGCCGAGCGGCAGATGGTCGAGATCGCGATCAGCTTTGCCTCAGTGGATGAGCGTCCGAAGCTTGTTATCTTGGACGAGCCGACATCGTCGCTCGACGCAGGGCTGGCGGCACAGCTGATGGCCTATGTACGCCGTTTCGTGGAAGCGGGGGGATCCGTGCTGCTGATCTCTCATATTCTCGGCGAAATTCTTTCCACGTCCGACCGCATCGTCGTGATGAAGGACGGTAGGGTGGTTGCCGACAAGCCGGCACCCGAGTTCGACACGCGGCGGCTGGTGGAAACGATGGGTAGCGTGGTGCGCGAGCAGGACTGGCAGCGCACTGCGAAGAACAAGGCCGGTTCCCCCGTGCTCTCGGTACCTCAGTTGAAGGGTTCATCGATCCGTCTCGAAGCGTTCAGCGGTGAGATCGTCGGCCTGGCCGGACTTGGAGGACACGGGCAGACGGAAGCGCTACTTGACCTCTACCTATCCTCAAACAGCAACTGGTGGCCCGTTAGTGAGCCGAAGATGGCATTCGTCGCCGGCGATCGCAGCTTGAACGGTACCTTTTCCCTTTGGAGCATCCTCAGGAACCTCAGCATCTCCTCGCTGAAGGGGTTCTCGACGCGCAGCCTCATCGACAGGGAACAGGAAAAGCAGGTGACGGAGAGCTGGAAGAAGCGGATCGAGATCCGGACGCCAGACATGCACAATCCCATCCTCTCCCTTTCCGGCGGCAACCAGCAGAAGGTTCTTTTTGCGCGAGCTCTCGCAACCACGGCGAAAATCGTCCTGATGGACGATCCGATGCGCGGCGTCGACGTCGGGACAAAGCAGGAGGTT
>CAYNED010000028.1:12856-19564 GCA_964396135.1 uncultured Neorhizobium sp. | reverse complement strand
AGCCTTCTGCGGTGCGGCCGGCGTCGTAGTCGACAAAAGGCTGGTCACGCTCGTCGATGTCCGATGTCAGCAACTTTGCAGCTTCGGCGTCGGTACGAGCGATGATGAGGGTTGGAACACCCATGACGTCCGCGGCCAGACGCGCGGCAGTGAGATTACGAATATGAGCGGCGGTCGGGATCAGAACCTTGCCGCCAAGATGGCCGCACTTCTTTTCGGAGGCCAACTGGTCCTCAAAGTGAACGCCAGCGGCACCTGCTTCAATGAAGGCCTTCATGATTTCAAAAGCGTTTAGCGGTCCTCCGAAGCCAGCTTCCGCGTCAGCGACAATTGGCGCGAACCATGTGTCGACCGACAGGCCCTTGCCCTCGGCAGTCTCGATCTGGTCAGCGCGTTGCAGCGTGCGGTTGATGCGCTTGGCAAGCTCCGGAGCAGCATTGGCCGGATAAAGCGACTGATCAGGATACATGGCGGAAGCCGTATTGGCGTCCGCGGCAACCTGCCATCCGGAGAGATAGATCGCCTTCAGGCCAGCGCGTACCATCTGCATCGCCTGGTTGCCGGAGAGGGCACCCAGCGCGTTGACGAAAGGCTCCTCGTCGACCAGCTTCCAGAGCCGGTTGGCGCCCATTTCCGCCAGGGAGTATTTGATCTCGACGGAGCCGCGCAGGCGCTTCACGTCTTCGGCCGTGTATGGACGTTCGATGCCGTCGTAGCGGCCTTTCGGTGCATTCGAAACCAGATTGTAAAAATCAGTCATTCACTCATCTCCCGTATTGCATGGATGCGAGAACGGCGCTTCATCGATCGCCAGTTCGTGTCAATGGATTTACAGGTGGTAACGAATGAGAGCCAGAAGATATGCATTTCTGGCTCTTTCAAAGAGGTTACGTTGTTGGACGTTTGACTTCGCTTCTTGTGAAGATGTAAATGTTGTAAAGCTTCGGAAAGGGGAAACTTGTAAAACATGGTGACAAATGGCGGAGCGTAAGATCTTTGCGGGCCCCCGCGTTCGGCGCGTCCGGATGAGCATGGGCCTCACTCAGTCCGCCATGGCGGAAGCACTGGGTATCTCGCCTTCCTATCTCAACCTCATTGAGCGCAACCAGCGTCCGTTGACCGTGCAACTGCTGCTCAAGCTGTCATCGGTCTACAAGGTCGACCTGGACATGCTCCAGGGAGAGGGCGGCGGGATCACCGGCCAGCTTCGTGAAGTCTTCGCTGATCCTTTACTTTCGGGGGAAGTCCCAGGAGACCAGGAGATCATCGAAGTTTCAGAGGCTGCGCCAAACGCGGCGCTGGGGATGGTGAAGCTCTACCGCGCCTACCGAGAACAGGCTGCCCGGCTCAGCGACCTTGCGGAAATGCTTGCGCAGGAAGGGCACCAAACTTCGGTGGCAGGTGCCCGCCTCCCCATGGATGAAGTCAGGGAACGTCTGGAGCGCCGGCCAAACTTCTTTGCAGGCATAGAGGATTGCGCAGAAGGATTTGCGGAGCGGCTTGGGGTGGGGGAGGATCTTTCGGGAAGCCTCAAGACCTGGCTGAAAGCGGAGCATGGGATCGTGGTCAGAACACTTCCTGTGCACGCGATGCCGAACCTGCGCCGCCGCTATGACCGCCACTCGATGCGGCTCTTCCTGTCGGAGAGGATGTCGCCCTTCGACCGGACACGCGAACTCGCGATGGAAGTGGCGCTACTGGCCATGGGAAAGGAGATCGATACGGAGCTTGATGCGCTGTCACTGTCGACAAGCGAGGCACGCAGGATCGCCCGTTTCGAACTTGCTCGCTATGCCGCCCATGCTCTGATGATGCCGTACGGTGCGTTCCTGACAGCAGCGCAACGGGTGCGCTATGACGTCGATGTCCTGCGATCCCGCTTCGACGTCTCCTTCGAGCAGGCCGCCAACAGGCTGACGAGCCTTGCCCGGGCGGAGGCCCTGGGGATCTCCTGGTTCATGCTTGAGCTTGATCATGCGGGGAATGCGATCCGTCGAGCAGGCGCACAGGGCTATCCACGCACGACCTTTGGCGGACTGTGCCCCAAGTTGGGTATCCACTCCGCCTTCGATCAGCCAGGTCAGGTTCTAGCAGAATCGGTGGAAATGACGGACGGTCGCGCCTTCCTCACCATTGCGCGGACGGTGGAAGGCCCTCAGGCAGCCTTCGGGGAAAGATTGAGGCGCACCGCCATCCTTCTCGGTTGCGAGCTGGATGCGGGTGCGGAAACCGCCTACGGTCCCGCAGTCGCAGGTTCGGCCGCGAAGATATTTGCAGGGCCGGCATGCCGCTTGTGCGAGAGGCGAGGCTGCCTGGCGCGCGCTGAACCGCCCCTTACCCGTCCCCTGGGACTTGACGAGATGGTAACCGGCCTGAGTGTCTTCGATTTCCAGTAAGTACTTTGATGCGCCGCACATTTCGCTTGTGGTGCCCGTCTTTCCTTTTTAGTCTCCTCTGCAAGGGTGAGGTCGCTGCTCGCCGAGCTTGTACGAACTGGAACAGGAGAGATCATGAAGAACCATTTGCTCCGCCTATCCGCACTCGCTGCCGGTGTGGTGATCGCCGCCACTGCTGCCACGGCGCAGGAGCGCGTGGTCCATGTCTACAACTGGTCCGACTACATCGACGAGTCGATCCTTGCCGAGTTCACGAGCGAGACCGGCATCAAGGTGGTTTACGACGTGTTTGACTCCAATGAGATCGTCGAGACCAAGCTGCTGGCTGGCGGTTCTGGCTATGACGTCGTTGTCCCGACCGCTCCCTTCCTCGCGCGCCAGATCCAGGCAGGCGTGTTCCAGAAGCTCGACAAGTCGAAGTTACCCAACCTGTCCAACATGTGGCCGGAGATCAGCGAGCGGCTTTCCAAGTACGATCCCGGCAATGAGTATGCTGTGAACTACATGTGGGGCACCACCGGCATCGGCTATAATGTCGACAAGGTGAAGGCGGTCCTGGGAGACATGCCCGTGGATAGCTGGGACATCATGTTCAAGCCCGAAAATGCCGAGAAGCTGGCCTCGTGCGGCATCAACATCCTGGACGCCTCGGACGAAACCTTTGCGATCGGCATGAACTATGTCGGGAAAAATCCTGACAGCAAGGAGACTGCCGATCTCGAGGCAGGGGCCGCGGTCTACCAAAATGTCCGGCCGCACGTTAAGACCTTCAACTCCTCGGCCTATATCGATGAACTCGCCAACGGTGACACCTGCATTTCCATGGGTTGGTCCGGCGACGTCCTGCAGGCCAAGGCACGCGCCGAGGAGTCCGGCAATGGTGTCAACGTCGAGTACGTGATCCCGAAGGAAGGCACCTATATGTGGTTTGACAATCTGGCGATCCCCGCGGATGCCAAGAACGTCGATGAGGCCCACGAATTCATCAACTACCTGATGAAGCCGGAAGTGATTGCCAAGGCCTCGAACTACGTACAGTACGCAAACGGTAATCTTGCTTCGCAGGAATTTCTGGACAAGGAGGTTCTGGAGAACCCGGCGGTATACCCACCGCAGGAGACCGTCTCCAAGCTCTTCACCATCTCGCCCTATGGTCCCCGGGAGCAGCGCGTCCTGAACCGGCTTTGGACGCAAATCAAGACTGGTAGCTGAGTGTTTCAGGGGTAGGCCAGGCCTACCCCTTCTTCTTGATCGCGGGCGGTACGAATTCATTGGGGAGCGGCATGGCGAAATCTCTGGGACCCGTAAAACGCAAGTTCGCGCCTTGGACTGACCCAAACGCCATTCCCTTCATCCGCTTCGAGAACATCACCAAGAAGTACGGTGACTTCACCGCCGTCAAAAGCCTCAACCTCGATATCTATGAGCGTGAGTTCTTCTCGCTGCTGGGACCCTCCGGCTGCGGCAAGACCACGCTGATGCGCATGCTGGCGGGTTTCGAGGAGCCTACAGAAGGACGAATCCTGCTGCAGGGGCACGATATCTCAGGCGTCCCCCCCTATCGTCGCCCGACCAATATGATGTTCCAGAGCTACGCGCTCTTCCCGCATATGAGTGTGGAGAAGAATATCGCTTTCGGGCTTGAGCAGGACAAGCTCACGAAGGGCGAGATCGAGGCGCGTGTCCAGGAGATGTTGAAGCTCGTCAAGCTGGAGGAGTTCGCAAAGCGAAAGCCTGGCCAGCTTTCGGGCGGCCAGCGCCAGCGCGTGGCTCTTGCGCGATCGCTTGCAAAACGCCCGAAGGTGCTGCTGCTCGATGAGCCGCTTGGGGCCCTTGATCGCAAGCTGCGGGAGGAAACCCAGTTCGAGTTGATGGACATCCAGCACACGCTGGGGCTGACCTTCCTGATCGTCACGCATGATCAGGAAGAGGCGATGACGGTGTCGGATCGTATCGCTGTGATGGACAAGGGCATGATCGTTCAGGTCGACACGCCGGCTGCCATCTATGAAGCGCCCAATAGCCGCTACGTCGCGGATTTCATTGGTGACATCAATATCATGGAAGGCACCGTGGTTTCTTCCTCGGCAGGGGAGGGATCACGATCGACGGTGACGCTTGACTGCGACGGTATAAGCGTGGCGGTCGAACAGGAATGCCCCGTATCTGCCGGTGAACGCATAGCCTTTGCGATCCGCCCGGAGAAGGTTCGCATCAGTCCCGACCAGCCAGCGGATACATCGGTCAATGCAGTCTATGGGGAAGTCTGGGACATAGGTTATCTGGGTGACTTCTCCGTATTTCTCGTCAGTCTCGCGGACGGACGGATCGTACGTGCGGCTCAGGCCAATGTCTTCCGCCTTGTTGATCGCCCCATCACCTTCGGCGACATGGTCTGGCTCACCTGGCCACGCGATGCTGGATTGGTCTTGACCCGATAAGGAGAGCGGCGATGGCAGAGATCTCCACCAGCCCCCATGCCGGCCCCGCGCGTTGGTTGGTCGTCGCGGTGCCCTACCTCTGGCTCTCCCTGTTCTTCGCCGCACCATTCCTCATCATCCTGAAGATATCCTTGTCCGACACGGCGATAGCCATGCCGCCGTATACGCCGCTCTTCGACGGGCTTGGCGCGTTGGGGGAATTTCTTTCAGAGCTGGATTTCGAGAACTACACCTTCTTGAGCGAAGATCCGCTATACCTGAATTCATACCTGTCTTCGCTTCGGATAGCGTTTATTTCGACGATCCTGCTGTTGCTGATCGGCTATCCCATGGCGCTTGCCATGGCACGCGCTCCGTCGCGCTGGCGTGCGACATTGGTCATGATGGTGATCCTGCCGTTTTGGACCTCGTTTCTCATTCGCGTCTATGCCTGGATCGGAATCCTGAAGCCGGAGGGCTTGCTGACGGTGCTGTTGCAGGCGATTGGTTTGATGGGTCCTGACGAGCAGGTTCAGATCTACCGGACGGAGATCGCGGTCTTCATCGGCATCGTCTATTCCTACCTGCCGTTCATGGTGCTGCCGCTCTACGCAGCCCTCGAGAAGATGGATGCGACGCTTCTGGAGGCGGCAAATGATCTCGGCTGTCCGCCGCTGAAGGCGTTTTGGAAAATCACCTTCCCGCTTTCCTTGCCGGGCGTGATCGCCGGCTCGATGATCTGCTTCATCCCGATCACCGGTGAGTTTGTCATTCCCGATCTCCTGGGCGGACCCAATACGCTGATGATAGGCAGGACGCTGTGGACGGAGTTCTTCGGCAACAGGGACTGGCCGCTTGCCTCGGCAGTGGCCGTGCTGCTTCTGCTGGTGCTCATCGTTCCGATCATGATCTTCCAGAACCAGCAGCAGAAGGTGAGGTAGATCATGAGGTCAGCTCGCTTCGATCCCGTCGTCCTGACGCTGTGCTTTGCCTTTCTCTACATCCCGATCATCATCCTGGTGATCTATTCCTTCAACGCCTCTCGGCTGGTCACGGTGTGGGGCGGCTTTTCCCTGCAATGGTATTCCGCCATGTGGTCGAACCAGGGGCTGATGGACGCGGCCTGGGTGACAGCGCGCGTGGCTGTGCTGAGTGCCAGCATCGGAACAATTCTCGGCACGATGGCTGCGCTTGCTCTCGTGCGCTACGCGCGTTTTCCGGGCAAGACGATCTTTTCGGGGATGATCTATGCCCCTCTCGTGATGCCGGAAGTGATCACAGGCCTGTCGCTACTGCTGCTGTTCGTCGCGGTGAATATCGATCGCGGCTTCTGGACGGTGACCATCGCCCATACGACCTTCACCATGTGCTATGTTGCAATCGTTGTGCAGTCACGGCTTTTGACCTTCGACCGGAGCCTTGAGGAAGCGGCCCAGGATCTTGGTTGCCCGCCGGTCCAAACCTTCTTCAAGATCACCTTGCCTCTCATCCTTCCGGCAGTTTTGGCAGGTTGGATGCTCGCGTTCACCTTGTCGCTTGATGATCTGGTGATTGCCAGCTTTACGACGGGGCCCGGTGCGACGACGCTGCCGATCAAGATTTATTCGCAGGTGAGGCTCGGTGTGACGCCCGAGATCAACGCGATCTGCACGATCCTGATTGGCTTGGTTACCATTGGTGTGGTGTTTGCCTCGATAGCGTCGAAACGAAGCGAACTTCGGCGTATCCGAGACGAGCATGTCGCTCTGCGCGGTTCAGTCTGAACGGCTGCGCAAGTCGCCGATCGATGGAATAGCGATCGCCATAGGAACCGGCCACGTGCCGCCAATGAAAAAGCGGTGTGGAGAAGCATCGGGTGAGAGATCGTCGATGTCGGCTGAGAGCGCGAGGCC
>CAYNED010000028.1:0-12756 GCA_964396135.1 uncultured Neorhizobium sp. | reverse complement strand
CTCCCGTCAACAGAAGCGAGGTCCGCGGACGGCAGTCCGCCCCGGAAGGCGACATCGAGTTCGATTGATCCTCGAGCGTCCGGCAATGGGCCCGCCAGCCCCAACCGAGGCCAAAGCGCAGCCAGATTGGCATCTCGGATGTTCAAGCGGGCGGTCCCGCCCGACTCGAAGCGATCGTTACTGCCAACCAGTTGCCCGGTGATGCGACCACCCGCAGTAGTTCCGTCGAGAATGTCGAAGCGTGCTTCGTTTGCCCGCGTCATGATACTGACTGCGGTGTCGGTGAGGATGAGAGACCCGGCAGTCGCTTCTTCCGCGGAAACCCGCAGGTCGAGATCCACCAGAAGGGCTGGATCATGCTCCATCCCTTCCGCCGGCCCGGCAGCGATCGCCTCTATGATCGTGCCGAGATCTAGCTGTTCGAATGCGAGTGTTCCGGCGATCCGCGGTGATCCTGCCGGAGCCATGGACAACTCAAGGCCGCCAGTTCCGGCCGAGCCGTTGACCAAAACTTCCATCCGCTCGAGCCGAAGGGATTGCTCTGTTGTCAGAAGCTGAGCGCGAACCGAAAGCTGCTCTATGTGAGTGATCTGAGGACTTCGAACATCGGCCCAGGCAGCCAGGGCAGGGACGTCGGATGCCGACAACTCCAGCGCTCCTGAAACGAAGCCGTAATCAGCAAGATTGGCAGAGCCGGTGAAGCGACCCGTCAGCATGGTCGATGCAATACCCCCGTCAAAGCCGGCGGTATTGCCGGCCAGCAACAGGAGTGGCTGCGGGGAAGACAGCGTGATCTGCAGGGTTTCCCCACGAACTTGGGCGGAAAGCTGTGCGGTTGCAGGTGCGGACAGCCGCGGCCAGTTGATCTCTCCGTTGATGCCACTCGCCCTCCAGGTTTGGTTTGTTTCAAGGTCGAGAACCTCGATCCGACCGTCCTCAACCTCGATCTCTCCCACCTCGACATCGAGAGCTGGATCCAGTGACTGCTGCGTTCCAGATGATGCAAGGCTGCGGGTGGCGGCACTCAACTGGCCATCATTTGCCCACTCCAGCCGGCCCTCCAGATCGCGGACCACAAAGATTTCCGGATTGAGCAGACGGAAGTCTTCGAAGACGGCGCGTCCCTGGATCGCCTGATAGAGGCTGAATTCCGCAGAAAGCCTGGCAACCCGGGATAGGACGCGAACACCGTCAGAGGTGTTCTTGCTGATGGTGATGCGTTCGACTTCAATGCTCGGCCCAGGCCAGAACTTGATGGTGGACAAGCCCTCTATCGCGACCTCGTGACCCGTCCATTGGGCGATGGCGCGCTCCATGCCGGTACGCACCATGGCGGTCTGGATCAGGAACGGCGCCGCCGCACGAACAAAGGCGGTGATCAGGATGATCACGATGAAAACAAGCAGCAGCGTACGCAAAGCCCGCCGCAACCACAGCGGGATACGGCGGCCAAGATCTGTCAGGGTGCCACGGGTCAAATTCATGATGCGAAAGCCGGCCTCTATCCTCGGGGCGGATGCGCCAAATTGGCGATATAGGAATTCAGGGTCCGGTGCAAATTGGTAGCCTCTGCTCGCTCTGTCTGTTTATCTTGCGCCGCAGCATTGGTATAGATTGGAGTGGGTGGAGGAGACGCAATGAACAATGAAACGCCGCTGTGGGGTCTTTCCGAGGCTGAGAAGCAAAAGACGCCCTTCTACGCCTTCATGGAGTGGTGCGCAAAGCGCTACGGTCGTGCCGGGGAAGGCTCTGACGAGTTCCACGCGTGGAGCGTCGCCCAGCCAGAGCAGTTTTGGACGGCGATCTGGACCTTCTGCGATGTCCGGGGGACTCAAGGCGATGTCGTTCTGAGGGATGGCGAAGACATGCTGGCCGCCCGGTTCTTTCCGCACGCGCGGTTGAATTTCGCGGAGAACCTGCTGCGGCAGCGAGGTGCCGACGACGCCATCATTTTCCGCGGGGAAGACAAGGTGCGCGATCGCTGGTCATGGGACCGGCTGGCTGCCGACGTGTCGCGGCTTCAGCAGGCCTTGCGCCAGCTTGGGGTCACGGAGGGCGATCGGGTCGCGGCCATGATGCCGAACATGCCCGAGACGGTCGCGCTAATGCTGGCTACAGCTTCCATCGCCGCAGTCTGGTCGTCCTGCTCCCCTGATTTCGGCGAGCAGGGGGTGCTCGACCGGTTTGGTCAGATCGTGCCGAAACTGTTCGTCGCCTGCGACGGATATTGGTACAACGGGAAACTGCAAGACGTATCGGAGAAGGTACGCGCAGTGTCTGCTGCGCTTGCCGTCCCGGTGGTGGTCGTACCCTATGCGGGAGATGCCGAAGCCCTCGCGACCTCACTGTCGGAGGCATATGTTTATGGCGATCTTATCGGTCAATTCCAGCCGAAGGACGTGGAATTCGAGCAACTTCCCTTCGCCCATCCGCTCTATATCCTGTTCTCCTCCGGCACGACTGGCGTTCCGAAGTGTATCGTCCATTCTGCTGGCGGAACGCTCCTGCAACACCTGAAGGAACACCGCCTCCATTGCGGTATCGTTCCAGGGGACCGGTTGTTCTACTTCACCACATGCGGATGGATGATGTGGAACTGGCTGGTCTCCGGCCTTGCAGTTGGCGCCACCCTTTGTCTCTTCGACGGCTCACCCTTCGCGCCTGACGGCACTGTTCTTTTCGACTATGCGCAGGACGAGCGGTTCGCCGTGTTCGGGACGTCTGCCAAGTATATCGACGCTGTACGCAAGAGCGGGATCATTCCGCGGGAAAGCCACGATTTGTCGGCCCTGCGCCTGATGACCTCCACCGGTTCGCCGCTGTCGCCCGAAGGGTTCTCCTTCGTCTACGAGGGGATAAAGGGCGACATTCAGCTTGCCTCTATCTCCGGTGGCACCGACATCGTTTCATGCTTCGTGCTCGGAAATCCGTTGAAGCCGGTGTGGCGCGGCGAAATCCAGGGGCCAGGCCTCGGCCTTGCCATCGACGTGTGGAACGACGAAGGCAAGCCTGTCCGCGGCGAAAAGGGAGAACTGGTTTGCACCAAGCCCTTCCCCTCCATGCCGATCATGTTCTGGAACGACCCCGACGGCAGCAAATACAGAGCGGCTTACTTCGAGCGCTTCGACAATGTCTGGTGCCACGGAGACTTCGCCGAATGGACCGTGCATGGCGGCATTGTCATTCATGGCCGGTCGGATGCTACCCTCAATCCGGGCGGAGTTCGGATCGGTACTGCGGAAATCTACAATCAGGTCGAGCAACTTCCTGAAGTCGCGGAGGCTCTATGTATCGGACAGGATTGGGACGGTGACGTCCGCGTTGTCTTGTTTGTCCGACTGACCGCGGGTGCGGCGCTGGATGAACAGTTGGTGAGAACCATCAACGCGCGTATTCGCGCAGGTGCCTCGCCGCGTCACGTTCCCGCAAAGATCATCGCGGTTCAGGATATTCCGAGGACCAAATCTGGAAAGATCGTCGAACTGGCAGTAAGGGATGTGGTTCACGGTCGTGTTGTGAAGAACAAGGAAGCCCTTGCCAATCCGGAGGCTCTGGATCTGTTTGCTGATCTCCAAGAACTGCGCAGCTGATGCTTGTTCTCGCGTCTGATTTTAAGACGCCCTTAACGTGGAATAGCAACAGTGCCCCAAGGGCGCGGCAACTCATATACGAGGAAAATGTAGTGGCGCGCGCTTCCAAGGACATGATGTCTTCGATCCACGATGGTGGAACAGCATTGACTTGAAAGGCGGCTTCGGCCGCCTCCTTTTTAACGCCTTCGCTCGATCGAACGCGATACCAGCATAGTCGGAATGAGCCCTGCCGCGATGATGATCATGGCGGCAACAGAGGAATCCTCGATCCTGGCTCGGGAAGCGTCCTCGTAGACAAGTGTCGCCAGCGTATTGAAGTTGAACGGCCGAAGCAAAATGGTCGCCGATAGTTCCTTCATCGTTTCGATGAACACCAGCAGCGCCGCTGTCAGCATCGCCGGCTTCATGTTGGGGAGCAGAACCGTGCGCAGCGTTTGTCCTTGCGTCCGTCCGAGTGTGCGCGAAACCATGTCCATATGAGGAGAAAGCTTCTGGAAGCCGGCATCCAGGGTTCCTTCTGCCATGGTCATGAAACGCACAGTACAAGCGTAAATGATGGCAAAACCGCTCCCGGACAGCAGGAGGCCGGTAGAGATGCCTGCATGGGAGCGAAGATACCCGTCCAGGGCATTGTCAAAACCCGCAAGCGGTATGAGAACGCCGATCGCAAGCACGGTGCCCGGGATCCCGTAACCGAGAGAAGCAATCCGACCCGCGAGAATGGTTCCGGATGAGCGTTCGCAACGCGCAGCATAGGAGAGAAGGAAGCCCAGTACCACCGCAGCGACCGCCGCCGCGGAGGAGACGATGAGGCTGTTGAAGAGGGCGTTCAGCAGGCGCGGATCGGCATAGGCGTCGAGGCGACGCAGCGCAAATCCGCCCATGATGATCACCGGGATGAAGAAGCCGGGGATGACCGGCAATGCGCATAAAGCCATCGCCATGACGGCAGGTGCGCCCTTCAGGCGCGGTCGTGCCGACTCGTTGGTATTCGCTGTCGTCTTGTTGCTGGCGTATTTCTGGCTTCGACGCGCCGTCCGCTCCAGGAGAATGAGCAGCGCCACGACCACCAGCATGACGCAGGCAATCTGTGCGGCACCCGCAAGGCTGCCGCGGTTGAGCCATGTGTAGTAGACGGAGAATGTCAGCGTATTGATGCCAAGAAATTCCACCGCGCCGATGTCGTTCATCGTCTCCATCATCACGAGGGTGAGACCAACCATGATGGCGGGACGTGCCATCGGCACCTGGATCCGCAAGAACACTTTGAGCGGACCGGCGCCGAGCGTCCGCGCCACGTCGGCCGCCGCGCGGCCCTGCATCAGGAACGTCGCGCGGCAGGCGAGATATATGTAGGGGTAGAGGACCGAACTGAGCACCAGCACCGCGCCGCCCATCGACCGGATGTCGGGAAACCAGTAATCGCGGGAGGTCTGGAACCCAAAAAGCGCCCGGTAGCCTGATTGCAGCGGGCCGGTGAAGTCGAAGAACTCTCCGAACGCATAGGCTGCGAGATAAGAGGGGATGGCAAGCGGCAGTACCAGGACGATTGAGAGCAGGCGCCGCAGCGGGAAGTCGAACGTGGTGACCAGCCAGGCGGTAACGATGCCGAAGAGGGCAGACACCAGGCCAGTAAGCAGCAGAAGCTCGACCGTGCGCCCCGCAGCACGGGGAACAATGGTCGTCATCACATGCCGCCAGCTGTCATCGCCGCCCGACAGGGCGATCCAGCCTATTGCGACGATCGGCATGGCGACAAAGGTCGCCGCGGCTACGGCCATCCAAGTCAGGCGTCGCGTTGGATGACGAACTGCGGAAGGCGCCGACTGCTGCAAAACCTGCAAGTTTCAATCCTCTTTAGGCAGAGGATTGCTAGTCGCGCAAGTGTCAGTTCGCAAGCACCCTTTGCGGGGGGAACGAGATTTCGACCAATGTTCCCTCGCGCGGGGTCGACTGGATGGAGAAGTTGGCGCGGTTGGCGTCGACCATCGCCTTCGTCAGTGGCAGCCCGAGACCCGTTCCTTCACCCCGCTTGCGGGTCCCGCCTGCCACTTGCCTGAATGGCTTCATCGCCGTTTCCAGCTCCTGCCGGGTCATTCCGATCCCCGTATCGCGAACACGCAGCACGACGCAGCCATTTGCTTCATACACGGTCGAGACGACAATCTGCCCGCCGGACGGAGTGAAGCGAATGGCGTTGGAAAGGATATTGAGGACGATCTGCTTGACGGAGCGATGGTCGGCTACCACGGGGGGGACTGCATGCGAAAGTGCCGTCCGAATGATGACCCGCTGGCTGTTGGCCTGCGGCTGCACCAGAGAAACGGCTTCCGACACCGAGGCGTTCAGTTCCACGGCGACGAAATCAAGTTCCATCTCCCCCGCTTCGATCTTTGAGATGTCCAGAAGATCGTTGACGATATCCAGCACGTGGCGACCGGAACGCACAATGTCATTTGCGTATTCGACATAGCGCGGATGCCCGACCGCCCCGAAATGCTCGGTCGCCATCAGGTCGGCAAATCCGATGATGGCGTTAAGAGGCGTGCGGATCTCATGGCTTACATGGGCGAGAAACTCGCTTTTATGAGCGTTCGCCGTCTCGGCTGAGCGCTTGGCGGAGCGAAGCTCCTCCTCGGTTCTCTTCCACTGGGTAATGTCACGGATCACGGCGCAGTAACCGTTTGAGGAACTCAACCTGCCGATTGTCATGAAGAGCGGAATAAAGCCGCCTGAGGCTTCTCGGCCAATGACTTCGCGGCCGTCATTGAGAACGCTGGCAACACCATGTCCGGAGATTCCGCCAAGGTAATCGACGATTGCCCGCTGGCTCTCGTGTGCAAAGAGCATGACGAACGGCTTGCCCGCGGCTTCCGCGCTGTCATAGTTGAAGAGGGCGCTGGCAGCACCGTTCATGGAGCGGATGGTGCCGTCAGACTCAATGACCACGACACCGTCGGTCGCGGTCTCGAGGATGGCCCGTAGTTCATCCACCTCGACCTGCAATCGTGCGTTATTTTCGGGAAGTCGCGAAATTGGGAGAGCAACGACCTTTTCTTCGGGAGCATCCGTCGGTGGAGCCTTCTCAACGGCGACCGGCATCAGGGCCAGCATGAGGGCACTCGCCTGATCGAAGCGGATGGACTGTAGTCGTGCTGTCACCGGCACGATGACGTCGTCTGCCCGCACGACGACCATGCCACCGGCATCGATTGTTTTTCCTTCGAGGTCTTGCCGCTGTAGCAGCGCGTCTAGTCCACCCACTTCGGCGAGAGACTCGATCGAGCTGTAGCCGGTCAGGCGCAGGAATTCCGGATTGGCGTGAATGAGCCGATCACCGGCATGAACGAGCAATGCCACGGGCATCTGGTCAAGAACCTCAGCCGAAAGGCCGTCGCGTTCCCGATGAAGTGGAACGGCAGTTTCCGGTTCTTGCGCGTCTGCTTGTTCTTCGCCGGGTTGGCCCTGTGTCAGTTGCTCCGATGGCTCGTCACCGGCATCGGCTTCTTCGGAAAGATGTTCGTTTCCGCTGTCACGGGGTGCGGTTGCAATGAGCTCTTCTTCATCAAGCTCGGCCTGTTCCTGGCCCGGCGCCAGGTCTTGTGTCGAAATCTCGACCACTACCGGATTTTGCTCGGCCTGGCTGATATCCGTCTCATCGCTCACATCAGAAACGGGGCTCTCGGAAACGGTCGTCTCGATCGGGGCTTCCTCATCCCGGTGGCCGATGAAGCTGTCCAGTTGCCGGGCGATCTCGCGAAAGGCTGCCTGTTCTACGGGCGAGAGGCTCTCACGGCGCGAGCGCCGGTGATCCAGCGGGACCACCTTGTCGGACGCCTCAACCTGGTTATCCACCAGACGCAGGGCCGGGCGTTCGCCCTTCGGCCATTCCAGCGCTTTCTTGTCTTCGGCAATCGGTTGATCAGCGTCTGCTGCCGCCGTCTCATCCTGTGCAGCACCGCCTGCTGCCTCAACTGCGGTCTGACGAATGGTCGATACCTCGGACGGCACCGTTTCAACAGAAGCAACGGGTTGCTCATCGCCAGGCTGAGCGCCTTGCGCAGGCTCTGCCGTCGCTTCAGGTCGTTTGTCCGCTTCTCCCGGCACGTGTGCGGGCGGCGCTTCCGGCAAATGTTCGATGCCCAAGGAGAGGCCGATCGCATGCGAATGCTCTACGGCGTCACCCACTCGGATGATTCCGAAGCCGCGGAAGCCATCGAAGGTTCGGGCCCTGGTGTAGGTCGGCAGTGCGGCGAGGTCTATCGGGACGGCAAGGGAAGTGCCTTCAACCGGCCACCAGATCGTTTTGCCAGACCACGTGTCGCGCTTGCTCAGGAGTTCCGCGATCTTCCCCTCGGGATCCAGATGGAAGAGGCTCGCGACATCGGCAAATACCATGCCGTTGATGTCGGCTGCGTGGGGTCCCACGGTCTTGGCGAACTCTTCAGAGATTTCGCTGAACCGTCCGTCCGCGTCGATCTTCCACACGAACCGTGTGGCGCGGGCATCGCGGCGGAAGACGAAGCGGTCTTCGGCAGATTCCAGCACGGGCCCTGCGCGCACCGGCTCATCCTCTGCACCATCAAGCAAATCATCCGGTTCTAAAGCGGATGCCGTCGCCGAAGGACGGTCTGGCTCAGGAGCAGACGAGGGAAGCTCTTCCGCTTGAACAGACGCTTCGGCCTTGTCTGCCTCCAATGCCGGCAGATCGAACTCTACCGGTTCGGTTGGCTCAAGCGGATCTTCCAGGTGTGCGACGGCATCGATGATGTCCTCAACGGCGTGATGATCGTGGTCTTCCGAGGCAGTTGCCTCCAGCGCTGCATCGGCGACAAGTTCTACGTCATCACCACCGGGAGCCTGATCCACCCCGGGGGCTGCCGCTTCGACGACGAACAGCAGATGGAGAGCGGGGTCAGCAGAAACATTCGCCATCGCCGCTGGGAGATACCCCTTGGCCGTAGGAACCGGACGCTTGACGAGGCGGCTCGCCTCGGCTCCGGACATCGTTACCAGCATACGCGCCGTCTGAGGTGTGAGCGCCAGGCTGGCAAAGCCAGATGAGCTTGCAACAACACCACCCTCACCGTCGATGACGGCGAGATGGGTGTCGGGATCGTCCAGCCCTTCGATCATGCTTCTTGCCCGGTCGGCGAGCGACAGAGGAGCTTGTCCGGGAGGCGCGTGGAAAAGAACGACGAGTTCTCCGCAGATTTCCGCTAGGCTGCATGAACCTGTGACCGTGAGGCGACGGAAGCCGGCTGCCACGCGGATGGTGAGAGGGGTAGCGTCGCCTGCCATCTTGAGGTTCTGTCCAGCAGACCGGATCTGTCGGAGCAAGACGTCTTGAACCAACGGGCCTTGCTCCAGAAAGTCATAGACAGAACTGTAGCCGAAGAGGGATGCGCCACGCCCGTTGGCCCAGAGAACATGCTCCATGTCAGGCGAGAACAGAACGACGGCCTCGCCTCCGGCAAAATGCGGACGGACCTTCTCATGAACGGCAATGTCGATAAACGGATATTGGATCATTGGCATGGGTGGAGCCCGGGTCGCAGTGTTTGGCGGCGATCACTTGTTAACAGACAGTTAATAGCGGTAGCGGCCAATTAGGTCCACACGGAGCGGCCCTTATGGTGTCACAAGGTTAACAGAGGCAGATAGTGCAACGCACAAAAAATGTTGCAATGCACAATAAGATGCCTTATATAAAGGCTATGAAGCCTGGGCACGGGCCCGGCATGTACCAGATAAGGAAGAATATCATGGCATACCGCACTGATGACGTATTTTCCTTCACGGCTTTCGATCCGGCAAAGCTCACCGAGAGCGTCCGCGACCTTACCGAGAAGGGCGCAGCTCAATCTCGCGAAGCTTATGCTCGGATGAAAGCTGTTGCCGAAGACGCAAGCAAGACTGTCGAGACGACCATGCAGTCGGCACAAGCAGGTTCCGTGGAAATCGGCCTGAAGGCCATCGAAGCACTCCGCACGAATGCCGATCTGTCGCTATCTCATATGGAGGCGCTTCTCGGCGTGAAGTCCGTTTCCGAGTTCCTGGAACTGCAGACGACGTTCATCCGCAAGCAGGCTGAACTGACAGTTGAGCAGGCGAAGTCGGTCCAGGACGCGACACGCAAGATGGCCGAAGCTGTGACCCAGCCCGGCAAGGAAGCCGCAGAGAAGGCCATGTCCACCTTCAAGGCCGCCTGAGGCCTAGACTGCTTGTTCTAAAGAGGCCGTGAAAAACGCCGGCCTCTTTACGGCGAAGGGCTTGCAAAGTGAGCCCGATGCTCGTATTGGAGCCGCAACGGCGCCCTTGGCGTCGCTTGTGCGGTTGTAGCTCAGTTGGTTAGAGCGCAGGTTTGTGGCACCTGAGGTCGGAGGTTCAATTCCCCCCAACCGTACCACTTTTAACGATACTGCTTTTTGCTCCCCAGAGGCTTGCTCATAAAGCTCTACTGCCTCTTACTTGTCATTGAAGCAGAAGTGCCTATCTTTTTGCAGCGCACCCTCCGCGCCGCGGATTTAAAAAAATCTCGAAGACATCGCTTTGGCGAATTTCTGTCGAAGGAGTTGCCCTTATGTCTATTTCCATAAACAACTTTGAACCTGCTGGGGACAGCGACCGCGCGGCCGCTCATGTTGCCGCAGCAGTTGCTGAAGCCCGTCAGGCTGTTGGCTATACGGTGGAGCAACTGGCCTTGACCACCGGTCTGACCGTTGACGAACTCAATGCGGTCGAGAATGGTGAAGGGGCTGAGCCTTCGCTTCTACAGCGGGTCGCAACTGGGCTTGGACTGCCTGCTGCAGCCTTCCTGGCTGCTTGAGATCCAGCGCCTTCTAGATGAAGATGTGTCTCTCTGCCTGAACAAGTTCATTTAGAAAATCCACGACGACCCTCAGCCGCATAAGATCGCGGCTGCTTTCATGGAAAGTGGTCCAGTAGGCGCGGCGGAGCACCAGGTCAGGCAGAATACGGACGAGCTCCGGATACTGACGTGCGATGTAATCGTGCAAGATGCCGATCCCAGCCCCTGAACGGACTGCTTCGGTCTGACCGATCGCACTCGAAATCTCAAAGCCAGCGTTCCAGTCTCGCAGGACTTCGCTGGTGAAGTTGAGGGACGGGGAGAAGATCAGATCCTCCACGTAGCCGATGCGCTGGTGGCGGTTCAGAGCCTCGATGCCGTCTGGCACGCCATTCCGCTCAAGATATCCACGTTCCCCGTAAAGCCCGAGAGAGTAGTCGGTTAGCTTCGACGACACGAGCCGCCCTTCGGCCGGACGCTCTATCGTGATCGCTATATCCGCCTCCCGCTGGGAGAGCGAGAATGAGCGAGGAACCGGCACAAGTTGCACTTTCAACTGCGGGTGCCGCTCCATCAGCCGTCCCAGGCGTGGTGCGAGAAAAGATACGCCGAACCCGTCGGGTGCTCCGATGCGCACGGTCCCCGAAATCGCGGCGCCTAGCTGTCCCGTCGCTGCCTGCGCGGCGAGCATTTCTGTTTCCATGCGCTCTGCCGCACGAAGGAAAATCTCTCCTTCCGCCGTTAGTTCGCAACCGCTTGTGCGGCGATAAAGAAGCTGGCTCCCCAGCGCTTTTTCCAACCCGCTCATGCGCCGGCCAAGCGTGGCGTGATTGATCCCGAGGCGGCGTGATGCGGCAAGGAGTTGGCCGGTTCGTGCTACGGCAAGGAACAAGCGTACATCATCCCAATCCATGTCTGCTCTCATGTCGTAATTTGCACAATGGATGCGTAAACTATCGCATTGCGCTGTGCAAATTTGCATGTACCCTTGTCTCAACGGAAGAGCGAGGAGCATTCATGTACGAGATTGGCCATTTCATTGACGGAAAGCGGATTGCCGGATCAAGCGGTCGTACCGCCAACGTCTATAATCCTGCCACGGGCGAAGTGCAGGCCCAGGTTTCGCTGGCAAGTGAGGCCGAGCTGCGGGCAGCGGTTGAGAGCGCAAAATCAGCGCAGCCGGCTTGGGCGGCAACCAATCCGCAACGCCGCGCTCGTGTCTTCATGAAGTTCGTTGAGCTTCTGAATGCAAACATGCAGGAACTTGCGGAAATGCTTTCCAGGGAGCATGGCAAGACCGTTGAAGACTCAAAGGGCGACATCATTCGCGGTCTGGAAGTCTGCGAATTTGTCATCGGCATCCCACATTTGTCGAAGAGCGAGTTCACCGAAGGGGCGGGACCGGGAATCGACATGTATTCCATCCGTCAGCCGGTTGGTATCGGCGCCGGCATCACGCCGTTCAACTTCCCGGCCATGATCCCGATGTGGATGTTCGCCCCGGCAATCGCCTGCGGCAATGCCTTCATCCTTAAGCCTTCCGAGCGGGATCCGTCTGTGCCGATCCGCCTTGCCGAACTGATGATCGAAGCCGGCTTGCCGGCCGGCATCCTCAACGTCGTGAACGGCGACAAGTCGGCAGTCGATGCAATCCTGACCAACCCGGATATCGGCGCCGTTTCCTTCGTCGGCTCCACTCCGATTGCTCGTTACGTTTACGGGACGGCCGCGATGAACGGCAAGCGCGCACAGTGCTTTGGCGGCGCGAAGAACCATATGATCATCATGCCGGACGCGGACCTGGACCAAGCGGCGAACGCATTGATGGGCGCCGGTTACGGCTCGGCCGGTGAGCGCTGCATGGCCATCTCCGTGGCTGTTCCAGTCGGGGAGGAAACGGCAAATCGGCTGGTCGAGAAGCTTACTCCGATGGTTGAGAGCCTGCGGATCGGCCCGTATACCGATGATCAGGCCGATCTCGGCCCGGTTGTGACGAAGGAGGCGCGCGAGCGCATTCTCGGGCTGATCAATCGCGGCGTGGAGGAAGGCGCAGAGCTGGTCGTGGACGGACGTGACTTCCGGCTCCAGGGTTACGAAGACGGTTATTTCGTCGGTGGGTGCCTGTTCGATCACGTGACGGCGGATATGGATATCTACAAGACGGAAATCTTCGGGCCCGTGCTCTCCGTGGTCCGCGCCAAGAATTACGAGGAAGCCCTGTCGTTGCCGATGAAGCATGAATACGGCAATGGTGTCGCGATCTACACCCGCGATGGAGACGCGGCGCGTGATTTCGCCAGCCGCATCAATATCGGCATGGTCGGCATTAACGTCCCCATCCCGGTACCGCTC
>CAYNED010000027.1:14873-19822 GCA_964396135.1 uncultured Neorhizobium sp. | reverse complement strand
GGCGCTCGACCCTCAGACACTGGAAGACCAGAAGGTCGCCGGCGCCATCAAGACCGACTTCATTCTGTCTGCAGAGATCATGGCCATCGCCCTTGCCGAGCTTCCCAATGAAGGCGTTGTTTCACAAGCTATGATCTTGCTGCTTGTTGCCTTGGGCATCACAGCCGGCGTGTACGGTGTCGTTGCATTGATCGTGAAGGCGGACGACGTCGGGTTGTCGCTTGCAACCAACACGGGGGGAGTTACACGCAGTTTCGGGCGTGGGCTGGTAAAAGGTATGCCTGTGCTGATGTCCCTCTTGAGCGCCGTCGGCACCGCCGCGATGATCTGGGTCGGCGGCGGCATCATCGTCCACGGACTTGAGGGATTTGGCCTTTCCCAACCGGGAGCCGTCATCCACCACTCTGCCGAAGCAGCAGCGCACGCCGTTCCAGGTCTTTCAGGCGTGCTTTCCTGGGCCGTGCAATCGGCAGGGTATGGAATAGCCGGATTGGCAATAGGCAGTGCTCTCATACCCGTTGTTGGTTATGTGATTTCGCCTGCCTGGCGGGCGATCAAACCCCGCCGCCAGCAAGATCAGCCACCTTCCACCCATTGATTGAAAGGTCGAGCAGAAGCGCACCTTCCGTGGTTGGCAGCAATTTTACCTCTTCCCTTAGCGGAATCCTTCCTGGCTCACGCCTATAAACCTGCAGCACGGCAGGTGGGGGTACGAGGTGAGCCAGTTAGCTGAAGCAAGAGACCTGCCGTCTATCAAGGCGGGTGGAGAAGAGGGGCCGTTTCCAGATCGGGTCGTGCGGATGGCAGGCGCTCTGGCGATCATCATGGTTGGCGCCTCGCTCATCGCCCTGGTGATGAAGCTTGGTTAGCCCTTGCCCAATCGTTCTTCCACCAACTGAAGGTTCCGGTGACCTACGAGGAGGAATCTAGTGCAGCGATGAGCGCTCGGAACGCGACAGAGCGGCAGCGACGAGACTCATCCCCTGCTGCAGCAGCAGCTCCGCCGACTTCAGATCCCGCGTTGCGAGTTCTGTGGCATTGCCGCGGATGGCGATCGCGAGATTGTGGGAATTGGCGGCCGACAGGCGATCGCCCTGTTCTTCCGCCTCTTCCGCCGTTCCTTCCAAGGCAGCGGCGACAAAGTCGATCAGCTCCCGCCGTTCAAGTACGGTCATTTCCGCTAAGGTTTTCGCTGCTTCCATAGGAATTTCCTTTCGAGCTGGAGATCCTGCTTCGATCGACAGGTGAATGGGAGTGCTGGCGTTGAGGCGCGCGTCGGCGCTTCATATTATCGATATGTAATGTTCGCGATGTCTCGCGACAAGGAAGCGACGTCTCGGTGCTGGTGGTGACCCGGCGCTTTGAAGCTTAACCTGTAGAAAGCCTTTTTGTTTCTCGTGCAGAAATCACGGGCGATGCACGGTCTCTCCAGGCAAGGCGGCTTCACCGGCAGCCGACATCAACTCCCCTAGCCGGGAGACGGCCTCGGCAATAGCCTTCCGCTCCTTGGAAGGCAGCCGGTTGAAACGCTCTAGAAATATCTCGCCGAGAGGCTCGGGAGCCTGCGCCATGAGTGCGCGGCCAGCCTCCGTCAATCGCGTGTGCACAATGCGCCGGTCGCTCCCCGAGCGGTAGCGCTGGATCAACCCGCGCTCCTCCAGATTATCCAAGATCGTCACGACCGTAGCCGCGCTGATATCGGCATAGACCGACAAAGCTCCAGAGGTAACCTCACCCAGTTCCGAAACCGCCTTCATGAGAATGAGCTGGGCTGCGGTGAGCCCACACCGCTTTGCCAGTGCTCGCGACTGAAGATCATGCGCGCGGACGATACGGCGGACGGCTTTCTCTATCGTCCGCGCCTGCGGCGCCTGAAACCTTTCTCCCTCGTTATCGTTTTCGGCAATGTCCATGACCTTGACCCAATTGCTTCGAGTTCTAATTATCAGATCTATAACATTTCATTCGACTATCAATAGAAGGGATCGAACGAGACCGTGTGTGGAATTTGTGGTGAGATACGCTTCGACGGGGCACAGCCTTCTCCTCTGGTACAAGCCAGGATGATGGAGGCTATTGCGCCTCGCGGTCCGGATGGATCGGGCCTCGTGATCCACGGAAACGCGGCGCTCGGTCATAGGCGGCTCTCTATCATCGATCTCTCGGAGAAGGCGCGGCAGCCGATGGTCGACGCCGAGCTGGGGCTGACGATCGCCTTCAACGGCTGCATCTACAATTACCCAGAGCTCCGCAAGGATCTCGAAGCGAAAGGTTACCGCTTCTTTTCGCATGGTGACACGGAGGTCATCCTGAAGGCCTGGCACGCATGGGGCACAGACTGCGTAAAGCGCTTCCATGGCATGTTTGCCTTCGTCATCCACGAGCGCGACAGCGGGCGGGTGGTGATGGCGCGAGACCGGTTCGGGATCAAGCCGCTCTACTTCGCACGCTCCGGCGGGTCGATGCGTTTCGCCTCCTTTCTCCCGGCTCTGCTGAAGAGCGGCGATATCGACACCTCGATCAACAAAACCGCGCTGCACCATTACATGACGTTTCACGCAGTCGTGCCGCCGCCGCATACGATGATCAACGGGATCCAGAAGCTGCCGCCAGCAACGATCAGGGTCATTGAGCGCGACGGACGCGAACAGGATACCCTCTACTGGGCGCCGCCATACCAGCGCGACCCGGCCTTGGCGACAGCATCGCGCGAAGAATTGCGCGACATGGTGTTGGACGCCCTGCGAACTGCTGTGCGCCGCCGCATGGTTTCTGATGTTCCCGTAGGAGTACTGCTGTCCGGCGGCGTGGACTCCAGTCTGATCGTGGGGCTGCTCGCCGAGATGGGCCAGAAGGACCTGATGACCTTCTCTGTCGGTTTCGAGGCGGCTAATGGCGAGAAGGGAGACGAGTTCGTCTACTCCGACCTTGTGGCCAAGCATTTCGGGACGGACCACCACCAGATCTTCGTGCCTTCGGAGCGACTGATGGGCGTCCTCCCCGGCGTCTTTTCAGCCATGTCGGAGCCCATGGTTTCCTATGACAATGCCGGCTTCTATCTTCTCTCGCAGGAGGTTTCGAAGCATATCCGTGTTGTGCAGTCCGGCCAGGGTGCCGACGAAGTGTTCGGGGGCTACCACTGGTACCCGCCGCTGACGCACTCGAATGACGTTGCCGCGGACTATGCCAAGGTTTTCTTCGACCGGTCCCATGAGAAGCTCGCACGGCACCTGAACTCGGAATGGATGACGGAGGCGGATGTGAGCTTCGACTTCGTCGCCAACCATCTTCGTGCGCCTGGAGCAGATACCCCGGTGGACGCTGCCTTGCGTCTCGACAGCCAGGTGATGCTCGTCGACGACCCGGTCAAGCGGGTCGACAATATGACGATGGCTTGGGGTCTTGAAGCGCGCGTTCCCTTCCTCGATCATGAACTGGTTGAACTGGCTGCGAAGATCCCGCCGGAGGAAAAGCTGCGTGAAGGCGGCAAGGGTGTGCTCAAAGACGCTGCGCGTCTTGTCGTTCCCTCCGAAGTTATCGACCGGAAAAAGGGTTACTTCCCGGTTCCGCAGTTGAAATATGTCGACGGGCCTTATCTGGACATGGTGCGAGACGCACTTCAGTCGCAGGCAGCGCGCGAGCGCGGTATTTTCCGCCAGGATTATCTGGAGCAGCTGTTTAATAACCCGTCCGACCACATTACGCCGCTGAGGGGATCGGAGCTCTGGCAAGTGGGCGTCCTCGAAATGTGGATGCAGAGCCACGGGGTGTAGAACGATGGCGAAAACAGCAACTGAAGACAAAGGGCGGTTTCGGTCGGCCAAATCCGTCGCGCATCGCCTTCGGCAGCGCGTCGACTACTCAAGCCATAGCCATCACGGGGGTCACGACCGGGGAGACCCCGAGGAAGCCGCTCAGGTCGATTGCGGCTGGGGCCGCCTCCTGTTT
This sequence comes from uncultured Neorhizobium sp., assembly GCA_964396135.1. Lineage (GTDB taxonomy): Bacteria > Pseudomonadota > Alphaproteobacteria > Rhizobiales > Rhizobiaceae > Neorhizobium. The sequence continues at coordinate 15,874 of CAYNED010000027.1, read as the reverse complement.
GCCCAGACTTTCAAAGATCCTTCGCAACTGGTCTCCGCACTGCGCGAAGAGGCGCCGGAACATCGTGATATCGCGATCTATGTGGGGGATCCACATGTTGTGCTGGCGGCGGCCCCGCAGGAGCTTTTCCTTGATCCGTCGCATACGTTCCGGCTCGATCTGGCAACCTACCGCAGCAGCCGCAAGCAGCCGCGCGGCTTCTTTGTACGCCGCCTCTCCTCCGAAACGGATGCCCAGGCGGTCAACCGCATCTATGCGGCGCGCGGCATGGTGCCGGTGCGTCCCGACTTCTTCTGGTCAAACCGAGACAACCGCTCCATCACGTATCTTGTAGCCGAGGACGAGAACACCGGCGAGATCATCGGCACCGTCACCGGCATCGACCACGGGCGGGCGTTCAAGGATCCGGAATGCGGCTCATCGCTTTGGTGCCTCGCCGTCGATCCGCAGGCACGCCATCCCGGCATTGGGGAAGCGCTGGTGCGGCGATTGGCGGAGCAATTCAAGGCACGCGGCGCCGCCTGCATGGACCTTTCCGTGCTGCATGATAATGATCAGGCGATCGCTCTGTACGAGAAGCTGCACTTCCGTCGCATCCCCGCCTTTTCCGTCAAGCGCAAGAACTCCATCAACGAGCGGCTATATGCACGGCCGCTCGAAGCCTATGATGTCCTAAACCCGTATGCGCGGTTGATCGTCGACGAGGCGCGTCGGCGCGGCGTGCAAGTCGAGATCACCGATGGTGAAGGCGGGTTCTTCCGTTTGTCCCAGGGCGGACGCTCCGTCCACTGCCGCGAGAGCCTGTCAGAACTCACTTCGGGTGTGGCCATGTCGATCTGCGATGACAAGGCAGTCACTCGCCGTGTTGTCGAGCGTGCCGGTCTCGCCGTCCCGGAACAGATAACGGCCACCGATGACGATGCGAAGCTTACTGAGTTTCTCGCCCAACATGGCCGCGTGGTGGTGAAACCTGCCCGCGGCGAACAAGGTCGTGCGGTCGC
>CAYNED010000027.1:0-14773 GCA_964396135.1 uncultured Neorhizobium sp. | reverse complement strand
GGCGGTGAAAGCCGCATTCCGGTCGACAGCGAAACCGAGCGATGCCTGCAGCTGAACGACCTGAGCCTCGACAGCGTGCTTGAAAATGGTCGCGAGGTGATGGTGCGGAAGGCAGCCAACCTTCATACCGGCGGCTCGATCCATGACGTCACCGAGATCGTCCATCCCAGACTTGTGGAGGCGGCCATCACAGCCGCTCGCGCGATCAATATACCCGTCGTCGGCATCGACTTCATGGTGAAAGATCCGACAGATCCAAGCTACGTGTTCATTGAAGCGAACGAACGTCCGGGATTGGCCAATCACGAGCCACAGCCAACGGCGCAACGTTTTCTCGACCTCTTGTTCCCGCTGTCCGGCCACCGCGCCGCGAGCCAGGCGCTGGGAAAGATCTGACCCTGATGAACATCGACATCAACGAAAAATACCTCCTGGACCAGCTTAAAAAGCTCCTCTCCATTCCCAGCCCTACGGGCTACACCGACGAAATCGTCCATTATTGCTCCAGCGAACTACAGCGCCTGGGCCTTCATCCGGAACTGACGCGTCGTGGCGCCATCCGCGCTATCCGGCAGGGTAGCCGTCGTCGCGGTGCGCGTGCCATGGTTTCGCATCTCGACACCCTCGGCGCTCAGGTCAAATACATCAAGGACAATGGCCGCTTGGAGTTGGTGCCGATCGGGCATTGGTCGGCGCGCTTTGCCGAAGGCGCACGGGTAACTATTTTCAGCAGCCAGGGCAGCTTCCGTGGAACGATCCTACCGCTCAAGGCATCCGGCCACACGTTCAACGACGAGGTCGATACTCTGCCCGTCGGCTGGCGCTATGTCGAACTTCGCATTGATGCCGTAACGGCCTCGAAGGAAGAGACACAGGCACTGGGGATCGACGTCGGTGACACCGTGGCAATCGATCCGACGCCGGAATTCCTCGCAAACGGCTTCATCAATTCCCGGCACCTGGATGACAAGGCGGGCGTCGCGATTGCCTTGGCCGCGGTGGAGGCACTGGAACGAACGGGCGCTACCACGCCTGTCGACACGCATTGGCTTTTCACGATCGCCGAGGAGGTGGGCGTGGGCGCCGCGTCCGTTATCACCAGTGATGTGGCTTCAATGCTGACGATCGACAACGGGACGACGGCCCCCGGACAGAACTCGTCCGAGTTTGGCGTGACGATAGGAATGGCCGACCAATCAGGTCCCTTCGACTATCATCTTTCGAAGAAGCTGGTGGATCTCTGCAAGTCCGAGAACATTCCCTTCCAAAAGGACGTCTTCCGCTACTACCGCTCGGATTCTGCTTCGGCAATCGAAGCGGGCCATGATGTACGCACCTCGCTGGTGACCTTCGGTGTCGATGCATCCCATGGTTATGAGCGCATTCATACCGACGCCCTTGTCTCCGTAGCGAAACTGGTAGGCGCTTTCGCTGTGAGCCCGGTGGAGATCGCCAGAGACTTGAAACCCATCTCGGGCCTGGAAGGCTTCACTCACCAGCCCACGGGATAGCTCAGGAGGAGCGGCTTTCAGGCGAGGCCGCTCCCCAGCCTTTATTGTTCCTACGTGCCCTTTGGCCTCTCCGCGGCAACCGCTGTGACCACGTTTCGGAACAGAGAATGCCCCGTGAGTTGTTCTATCGGAACGTTGATCTTCCGCTTCCAGTTGGGATAGGCGTCGGAGGTGCCAGGGACGTTGGTCGGTTGATCCTCACCCGCCAGATCTGCCAACCGCAGCGCAACCATCAGGCTCGGCGCCCGTGCCAGAAGTTGATGCATCGCCACGACGATCTCCTGCGAGATCTCGCTTGGTGCTGCAGACGACTTGGCGACGGTCGGATCCAGCAGGTCGACGCTGCGAAGTCCGGCAAGAAGGCTGTCGCGCCGCTCCACTCGCTCCTGTCTGGCATTCTCTGCAGCGTCCGGTTCTGTTAAGCCAACCTCCAGCGCGAGATCGATGTCGTCACCCCGCCACCACCCGATCAGCGGTGGCAGATCGTGGGTCGACAGGCAGGCGAGCGACATTTTCGTCACTGTGCTGACATCGAAGCCCGCAGGGTCGGCCTCTTCGAAATAAAGGACGCGGTAGCCGAGCATTTGCGCCTCTTCCATCACCTCTCGAAAGCCCTCCGGCACATTCCCGAGGTCTTCGCCAATCACGATGCTGCGCCGTTCGTGGCTGACCTCCGCAAGGGCCGAAACCATCTCCTGGAACGGATATCTAAGATACCCCCCGACAGCGGCGGTTTCTCCCTCCGGCAGAAGAAAAAGCTGCCAGATTCCCATTGCGTGATCGATCCTCAGTGCGCCCGCATAGCGCATGGACGCGTCGATCAACTCCCTGTAGGGGGCCATCTTCTGCTCCTTGAGCGCCATGGGGGAAAGAGCAACCAAACCCCAGTCCTGGCCACTGGTGCTGAAAACATCAGGGGGTGCACCGACCCGCAATCCGGGTAGCGCCAAATCCGGAGTACTCCACGTCGAGGAGCCGTCAGGCGCTTCCCCGACCGCCAGATCAAAGTAAAGGCCGATCCGCATACCGAGGCGTCGTGCCTCCTCAGTCACCTCAGCCAGCTGTTTCGCAGCAAGCCATTGCAGCCAGATGTGGAACTCAACTTCTTCGGCGTGCTCCTCTGCGAACGCACGGACAGCTTCACTCCTCCAGTCCCTGAATTGCGAGGGCCATTCTCGCCAGCCGCCGCCATGACCGGCCCCTGCAAGATGAAGCGACAGTGCCTCAAAAATGGCATGCCGGTGGAGGACCTGCCCTTGATCCCGTTTGAAGCGATCATAGCGGGCATCCTGCCGGTCTGCTCCAGCACTCCAGATCCGCCTCAGCATATCCAGCTTGAGCTTGGTGACCCTACCGTAGTCCACAACCTCCGGCGCTCGCAGCTGTTCTAGCTCCTGGCCATCGAGCCATGCCGGGTCAAACCCCTCGACCTCGTCCACGGCAATATAGAGAGGACTGAGAAAGATCCGGCTTGAGGGGGAATAAGGGCTGCAGCGATCCGGCTCGGTAAGGAAGAGCGCGTGAAGAGGGCTTAGGCCAATGAAATCAGCGCCAGCGGACGCGGCAATTGCACACATTTGCCTGAGGTCAGCAAAATCCCCGATGCCCCAGTTGCGATCGGACCGAAGCTCGTAAAGCTGCAGCGAGATACCCCATACCGGTGCCTCCTCAAGGAAGCTCGGGAGATAACACGCCACATTTCCATCAAGCTCAAGACGTGGTGGCTGTCTGTCTCCGGCGTCTACCCGCATAGCCTGGAGGTCGACTGGAACACCAAGGGCCTCGAGGATGCGAAGCCGTGTCTCCTTGGGAACCGGGCGAATTTCGCTCTGCTGATCTTCATAATCGGGTGGCACTCCATAGAGGGACCCCAGCCGATCGAACTCCGCGCTTGGCGTTTCTGCCGTATTCTTCTTGATCATGGATTGCTTCCGCCCTTTGCGATTTCTGTTGAACCTCATCCGCCTGATGAAGGTTCCGAGACATGTTCCAAAGGCTGAGGGGGAGGAACAATCCGCTGGATCAGCGGTTCGCAGAGGGCAAGGAGAAAAATCGATGACCAACAAGCCCGATCCTCAAAAAACGACTGGTGGTTCGCTGAACGTCCGCGAGGTTCAACCGCCCCATCTGACGGAAAAGGAACTGAAGACGGACGATCAAGCAGACAAGGCCAAAGGAGCGCGCAACGACGACTGAGCGAAATGCGTGGTGCCGCAGCTTCGGCATTTTGCAGAAGCCTGTTGATCAGGCACGACCTTTCTCAGGTGCAATCCGGTGCGGCTAGCCATTTCGCGTGCCGCGAACAGGAGATCAGAATGACGAACCAGCTAGCGCTCTCAGACGCGGACCTTGCCCCCCTCACCGACCGCGGCGACGGCACGCAGGAGTTCGCGCCCGACTTGTCCTACCGCAAACTTTCGATTGTCAACGTCATCTTCTACGGTCGGCCCGGTCAGAGAGACTGGGTGCTGATCGACACAGGGCTGCCCACATCCCGCAGCACGATCCTGGATTGTGCGGAACGACGCTTCGGCAAGGACGTCCGACCTGCCGCCATTATCATGACCCACGCCCACTTCGATCATGCAGGTTCTCTGGAGGAGCTTTCACAACATTGGGATGTGCCTGTCTACGCACATCCGCTGGAAGCACCTTATCTGAACGGGCAGGCCTCCTATCCTCCGGCTGACCCGTGGGTCGGCGGCGGTGCAATGTCGCTGTTGTCGCCTCTTTATCCACGCTCGCCCGTGGATGTCAGCCTGCGTCTGAAGATGCTGCCCGATGACGGAAGCGTGCCGTTCATGCCGGGTTGGAAATGGCTGTTTACGCCAGGCCACACGCCCGGACAGATAGCGCTCTGGCGGGAAAGCGACCGGACACTCATTGCCGGAGACGCGGTGATCACCACGGGTCAGGAGTCCGCTTACGAGGTCCTGACCCAGAAACCAGAAATCCATGGTCCCCCACGTTACCTTACTCCTGATTGGGAACTCTCTGAGCAATCTGCGGCAATACTGGCGGGGCTCAAGCCGGAGCTTCTCATCTCGGGGCACGGTCGCCCCGTAAAGGGAGCGCACATGGCGGCGAAACTTCAAGAGCTGGCAGACAATTTCCGCGATCTCGCCGTTCCGGAAGGTGGACGCTACGATCACGATCCGGCGATCCCTGGCAAAAACAGCAACGATGCCTATCGGTGAGACAGAGCATCATTTTTGGTAGAAGGTTTGGAGGGTAGGAATGCTGGAAGAGAAGATCGAAGAAGCCATTCGCGTCGAGCTGAAAAGGCAAGCGGAACAGAGCCAACAGGCGCTGAAAGTGCGCGACGACGATGGGCTGGATGTACAAGGAAAGATCGACTTGATCGCACTTTCCGCCGCCATTGCCGGTGCCGTTGCAGGAGGTCCTTAATGAGCCCGGAGGACAAAAAGACGTCAGAGCAGCAGAAGGCAGTCGAACGTGCCGGCGCGATCGGCTCGGGCAAGCCTGAGGGCGCACTCAACAACAAGGACAGCCTTGCAAATGCCTCGCCGGAGACGATCATTAATGGCGATAAGGAACGTTAGGCTGAGCAGGTGAAAAGGTGGTAACGCTGACTGCAGGAGCTTCTACTGATCGACGGCGTGCGGCGGTGATTGCCCTGGGTCTTGTTCGACCACCGTCGCCTGAAATGGGCGCGACATGAATATAATGATCGCGATCGCAGCAACCACAAGAGCTATGATCAAGGCACGAGTGTTCATCGAGTTGTCTCCTGTCTGGCTTCGCAAACATGGAGAACACCACGAAGTTCCTGCGCCGATCACCTGAGAGGATGAGCCTCCAGCCACTCCCGCACGCGCCTCAAGCCTGCCTGTAGAAGCGTGTCAGCGCTCTCGGCGTCGTCCGCTTCGACATAGCACCGCATTTCGGGCGCGTTACCGGATGGCCTAAAATGGACGATGCGGCCATCCTTCAGCGAGACCCGCAGCCCGTCGATGTCGCTCGTCGCTGCCACCTCCCCTATTGGCGCAAGGAACCCGGAGAGCTCGTTTGGTCCGGCACGCAGATGCGCCATCAGGGCAGCACCGGCTTCAACCGGTATGTTCTCCAGCCGATCAGCGGCGGCTACGGGCAGTTTGAAGGATGCCGCCATCTGCGACAATGAAAGCCGCTTGAGATGGGCCTGCCGGAGGATTGCCAGGATTGGCAGGAAACAGTCACGCGTCGGCAGAGCCTTCAGGATCTGGCCCTCAATGGTAAAGTCGCTTCCTGTGAGGAGCCCGCCATTTGCCTCAAAGCCGACAACCCGCCTTTCGCCGCCGGAAACAGCGCCATTCATACCGGCAATCACGTAGGGCGATCCGACCCGTGTGCGCAGAACTTCGAAACCGCCTGCGCGCTCAACGCCTGAATTCGACGTTACCGGCGTGACGACCAATGCCGCATCGAGGAACTGCGCAGCAACGAGCCCGAGGAGGTCGCCGCGGATGACCATGCCGGTCTCGTCGGCAACCAGCGGCCGGTCCCCATCGCCGTCTGCAGACACAATCGCATCTAGCTCATGCTCCGCAGCCCAGAGCTTGAGCTTGTTCAGCGTGTCGGCAGAGACAGCCTCCGTGTCCACGGGGATGAAGGTTTCGGAGCGACCAAGCGGCAACACTTCGGCCCCGAAGTGCGTGAGGATCTCGACGAGCATGTCGCGCGCGACAGTGCTGTGCTGGTAGACGCCCACTTTCAGACCCAAGAGAGCGTCGACAGGAAGAAGCGCTCTGTTGCGCGCCATGAAGAGTGCCGTGCACTCACTGGTGCGGTCAGCAAGGAGGGGGGTGTTTCCACCCGCCTTAGCTATATCGAGCGAAGCAGCAATATTGGAGATCGCCCCCTCATCATCTTTGTCAATTTCTCCGTCAGCTCGGTAGAACTTGATGCCGTTGCGGTCGGCTGGAATATGGGAACCCGTGATCATCAGCGAGGCGCACCGGGTCTCCAGTCCGTAGAGCGCCAGGGCTGGCGTTGGCACAGTGCCGCAATCAAGAACCTCAAAGCCCAGTTCCACAAGGGCAGTTGCGCAGTTGGCCATAATTTCCGGGCTTGACTCGCGAAGGTCGCGGCCCAGAAGGATGCTCCCGCCTCGTTCGGCTTTTCCGCTTTGAAGGAGATAGTGACCGAAGGCAGCAGCATAACGATAGGATGCTGGCCCCTTGAGGTCTGAAGACAATCCTCTTAGCCCGCTTGTTCCAAACTTCACCTTGATCACCCTTTTTGACGTTCGCGCTTAAGCGCAAGGCCTAACGGTCCGGCGGCGCCCAGGCAAGCAGTCCGGTTCCGAGAGGCGCCTCACAAAGTGTGGCCGCGACGATTTTTCAATTGCACCGCAGCATGGTCCCCGGCATGTTCGGCCCACTAGTGGCATGATTGGAAGCAAGCAGACATGACAGCGGATGCGATCGTTCTCGGCGCCGGCATCATTGGGGTCTCCACGGCACTTCACCTCGCGCGGCGGGGAAAGTCGGTGGTTTTGGTGGATCGTCGCGGCGCAGGCGAAGAGACATCCTATGGCAATGCGGGCCTGATCCAGCGCGAGGGGGTCGTTCCCTATGGCTTTCCGCAGCAGTTCGGCATGATCCTCCGCTACGCGCTCAACAACCGGATCGACGCGCATTATCACTGGCGTGCCATTCCTTCCGTCACGTCATTCCTCGCACGATACTGGTGGCATTCGAACCTCAGCCGTCACCAGTTGATTGCCCGCGCCTACGCTCCGCTAATCGAGCACTCGATTTCGACCCATAATGAACTCATCGAAGAAGCGGGCGCCGAGGATCTGATCGTCAAGCAGGGCTGGACGGAGGTGTTTCGGACCTCTGCCAAGCGAGACGGAGAACTGAAGGAGGCGGCACGCCTGCGCGAGGAGTATGACGTCACGTTCAAGGAGTTGACGCCTGCCGACATCGCCGAACAGGAACCCAACCTCAGCCGTGATTTCGTCGGTGGATTGAAATGGGAAGATCCGTGGTCGGTTCGTGATCCGTATGCGCTGACAATGGCCTATCTTCGCCTGTTCGAAAAGCTTGGCGGCCGGTTCCTCAAGGGCGATGCGAAGAGCCTCTCGAAAACAGCGACAGGCTGGCGCGTGGTCGCTGGCGATGGCACCGTGGAGGCAAAGGATGTTGTCGTCGCGCTCGGGCCATGGTCGGATGTCGTGACGAAGCCCCTCGGCTATCGCTTCCTCGTCGGCGTCAAACGCGGCTATCACATGCATTACGGCGCTGAAGGCAATGCCAAGCTCAACGGCTGGACCATGGATGCAGAACGAGGTTACTTCCTGGCGCCGATGAACCAGGGAATCCGGCTCACCACGGGGGCGGAATTCGCGCTGCGCGATGCGCCCAAGACACCAGTGCAACTGGATCGCGCCGAGGCCGTCGCCCGCAGCATCTTCCCACTTGGTGAACGGCTGGATCAAGAGCCCTGGATGGGAGCGCGTCCGTGCACGCCGGACATGATGCCGGTCATCGGCAAGGCTCCACGCCATGACGGGCTATGGTTCGCCTTTGGCCACGCGCATCACGGACTGACGCTCGGTCCCATCACTGGACGGGTGATTGCAGAAGCGATCACCGGGGAAACACCGCTCGTCGATATCTCTGCCTACAGGCCGGAGCGTTTCGGCGCCTGACTGGCTATCTCGGTCAAACGCGGCTAGTGTTCTTGAAACGGGGATGAGGCGGCCGGCACAGGCCGCCATAGACGATGGTTCGATACCTGATCTACAACGCCAAGACAGTCCATCGCTAGCGGAGCCGCAGGGCTCGGGCGCGCTTGCAGCGCCAATGGATCAACGGCTTCTGGTGTTTCATGGATCAAATCAATTCGGCCCAGCTTTTCTTCGAGAACAATCCTGACATAGAGGTTCTGGAAGCCTTCGTGATCGACGTGAACGGGGTGCCGCGTGGCAAGTGGATCCCGCGCGAGCGGGCACTCGATGTTCTGTCGCAAGGCATGGCCATGCCGCGTTCCGTCTATGCGCTCGATGTATGGGGTCGGGACGTCAATGCGGCAGGGCTTGCCGAGGGGACGGGGGATCCGGACGGCATCTGCTTTCCCGTACCGGGAACGCTTTCGCGCGTTACATGGCTCAACCGACCCACCGCGCAGGTATTGCTGGGCATGAGCGACCCGGACGGCAGCGGTTTCTACGGCGACCCGCGGCAGGTTCTGGCCAACGTGCTGCAGGGCTTCGCGCGTCTGAAGCTGACGCCGGTGGTAGCGACGGAGTTGGAGTTCTACCTCATTGATCCGGTGCGCTCTGCTCTCGATCCGGTGCGCCCACCCAATTCGCGCGATGGGCGCTGGCATACGGGCCAGACACAAGTGCTGTCGATTTCGGAGCTGCAGGACTTCGAGGACGTCTTCCACGGCATTGCCTCCGCCGCCCGTGCGCAAGGCATCCCCGCCGACACGACCCTTCGTGAAAACGGACCGGGGCAGTACGAGATCAACCTGAACCATGTGCCAGATGCATTGAAGGCCGCGGATTACGCCGTGCTGCTAAAGCGGATCGTCAAGGGGGTTGCACGCGCAAATGACCTCGATGCCACCTTCATGGCCAAACCCTATGGACGGCAGGCGGGCAGCGGGATGCATGTGCATTTCTCACTGCTCGACGAGAGCGGCACGAATGTCTATGCCGGCAAGGACGGTCCCTCGGAGAGGCTGTTCCATTCCGTTGGCGGGCTGCTTGAGAACATGGGGGAAAGCATGGCAGTCTTTGCACCGCATGCCAATTCCTACCGGCGCCTGCGACCGACCGAACACGCGCCGACCTACGCGTCCTGGGGGTTCGACAACCGTTCCGCCGCGGTGCGCGTCATCACCGCCAGTAAGCCGGCAACCCGCATCGAGCATCGCGTCGCCGGTGCAGATACCAACCCCTACCTCGTCCTGGCGATGATCCTCAGCGCCGCGCTCGCCGGTATTCGCGAAAAGCGCAATCCTGGTGGTGCGATCACCGGTGATGAGCATGCCGTCAGCCACGAGCCGCTTCCGACGAACTGGGACTACGCCGTGCAGCAATTTGGAAAGTCGACTTTTGCCTATGCCACGCTGGGCCCAAAATACCGCGCCCTCTACACGGCCTGCAAACAGCAGGAAATTCAGGAATTTTCGCTGCGCGTCACCGATGTTGAATATGACGCCTACATCCGGACGGTGTGACCCATGACCTACAAGACCAGTGACAACGCAGGTCACGCAAACTCCTGGTATGCGGCCTCAGCCAATGACAAGCGCGTCCGGCCAACGCTCCAGGCTGATCTGGATGCCGATGTCTGCATCATCGGAGCTGGCTTCACCGGCATCTCGGCTGCGCTGGAACTGTGCGAGCGTGGATATTCAGTCGTTGTGCTGGAGGCTGAGCGGATCGGCTTTGGAGCCTCGGGCCGCAATGGCGGCCAGATCGTCAATGGCTACAGCCGGGATCTCAAGACCATCGCCAGCCGCTACGGCCAGGAGAAGGCCGTCAAGCTTGGACAGATGTCGCTGGAGGGTGGGGAGATCATCCGTAACCGGGTGGCCAAGTATGGCATCGAGTGCGACCTCGTCCATGGCGGCTTCTTTGCTGCCTTCACAGAAAAGCAAGTCCGTGAGATGGAGGCCCACAAGAAGCACTGGGAAAGCCACGGGCACAGCGGCCTCGAGATGATCGCAAGGCAGGACGTCGGACGGTACGTTGAAACAGACCGCTATGCAGGCGGCATGATTGACCGTCTCGGAGGCCACATCCATCCGCTCAATCTCGTCCTCGGCGAGGCCGCTGCCGTGGAAGGGTTCGGCGGACGCATCTTTGAACGGTCACGGGTCGTTGGCGTGGAGCCAGGTGAGCGGCCACTTGTGAAAACTGGCCAAGGCTCGGTCCGTGCCGCCTACGTGCTCGTCTGCGGGAATGCTTATCTGTCACCCCTTCTGCCCGAGATCCACGGACGCATGATGCCCGTCTCCAGCCAGGTGATGGCGACCGAGCCTCTGGATGTGGCGCTCATCGAGAGCCTATTGCCGGCAAACTACTGCGTAGAAGACGCCAACTACATCCTCGACTACTACCGCCGCACATCCGACAACCGGCTCCTCTATGGCGGCGGCATCGGCTATGGCGGGCACGATCCCAAGGACCTGACCAGCGTCATCCGCCCGAACATGCTGAAGACGTTTCCGCAGCTCAAGGATGTGCGCATCGACTATGCCTGGAGCGGCAACTTTGCCTTGACGCTGACACGGATACCCCACATGGGGCGCTTGAGCGACAAGATCTACTTCTCCCATGGAGACAGCGGTCACGGCGTCACCACGACGCACCTGCTCGGCAAGATTTTGGGTGAGGCTGTCGCGGGACATGCGGAACGCTTTGACGTCTGGGCCTCGCTTCCGAATCTCGCCTTTCCGGGGGGACAGAGGTTCCGCGTGCCCCTGACGGTCCTGGGGGCATGGTGGTACGGCTTGAGAGATCGACTAGGTCTCTGAAGCCTTTCATCTTTGTACGTTACCCGGATCCGTGACGCCGATAAAGCGTCTGAACTGAACATTCGCTGCCGCCTTGAAGTCTTCGATGACCCAGGTTTCCTCTTTGTCTCCGACGAGAAGAGCAAGGCGAATTGCTCCAGCGGCGAGATGGAACATCATCAGCACGGTGCGGGTGAATTCCTCATGCAGTTCGTCCGGCACGAACTGAAGAGTCGCATCCGCGAAGATCTTGCTGTGGACCCGCGACTGCTCCAGATCGATCGCGGAGAGACCCTTGTCCGCCTGCGCCGCATTCAACAGATCCTGGATTGCTGGCTCGCTTTTCACCTTCTGATAATAGCCTTCAACCAAGAACTCGATGGCGGCGAAGGCGTCTTCCGGTGCCCGTACGGTGGCCATTCCGGCTTCGATCATGCCTTTCACCTCATCAGCGTAGCGCTCATAAAGCATGGCGACGATCGCGGTCTTGTGTGGGAAGTATTGATACACCGAAGCGATGGGACCGCCTGAAAGAAGGGCTATCTCCTTCATCGTCACGGCATCGATGCCCTTCTGGCCAATCAGATCCATGGCCACCTTTAGGATTTCATCGATCCGTTCGCGGCTGCGTTCCTGCTTGGGGATTCGCCGAAGCTGACCCCTTGTCGCAGACTCATTCTTGCCAGGCATTAAAGGATTTTCCTCACACACACCAACCAAGCGGTCGTGCCACCTGCTTCCACGCTGTGCTTCTGCGCACCGGCGTATATGCGCGTACGGAGACGGACGTGACCTAGATCATCTCCGAGAATGTTTCTTCAACATTTTCGTATGTAAGGAGGTACTATTGGATATCGAGGTTAACGACTCATTACACCGGCTGCTTCTTGAGACCTTGATAGGCCGCCTCGACAATCTCGTCGAGCGTTGCATCGATGTCGACGGTCACGACACCCTCCTCCCCTTCAGGCGTCTCCAAAGTCGCAAGCTGCGTCTGCAACAAAGAGAGCGGCATGAAGTGCCCCGTGCGTTCGCCCATCCGGACCTCAAGCAGTTGGGGTGTGCCCTTGAGGAAGACAAAACGCAGGCGCCCGCCGGCAGCCTTACGCAGCCGCTCCCTATAGGTCCTTTTCAAGGCCGAGCAGGACAAGACGAGGCTTTTCCCTTTTTCTACCGATGTCGCAAGCTCATTGCCGACCAGGTCCAACCAGGGCCAACGGTCTTCGTCGGTGAGCGGCATCCCCTTTGCCATCTTCTCGACGTTTGAAGCAGGATGGAGGCGGTCGCCCTCAACAAACTCGCAGCCAAGCCGCGCGGCAAGACGTTCGCCTATGGAAGACTTCCCGGCGCCGCTGACGCCCATGACGATGATGGCGGTTGGGTGTGCATTCATGGCTCTTGCTACCTCGCGTGGGGACGCTGCCTGCTAACCCATCTATGGTGCATTCCACAAGAGCCGAAGCTTCGGATGAGATCCCGCCGGCAGCTTGTCAGCAAACCTTTGCAGATGGGCGCCCATGTGCAAGGGGACCAGATACCCGCGGGAGATCAACCTGCGGCGAGGGTTACCGGGGTGATATCTGACTTGGCTTAAGCCGCAGGTGCAGCGACGAGACTGGGCCGGCGAACCAGATCAAGTCCCAGCAGGAAGTTGATCTGTGGACGAGCCTTTACCAGGTCATCGATCGAGTACTCTGTCAGCACGTCGAAGAAGGCGTTCAGCGCCTTGCGAAGGGCAGAATTCAGCCCGCAGCTGTCAACCAAAGGACACTCTGCCACGCCGTCCTCAAAGCATTCAGCCATGGCAAAGTTATCTTCGGTCACCTTGACCACGTCAAAGAGCGTGATGCGATCAGCCGCGCGGCCGAGGCGAACGCCGCCGTTGCGGCCCCGCACTGTTTCAACAAGCCCTGCCTTGGTCAGTGGCTGCAGTATCTTGAAGAGAAAAAGCTCAGATACGCCATACGCCTTGGCAATCTCAGGGATGCGGCTGAGGTGGCCTTCGTTGGCAGCGCAATACATCAACATGCGCACCGCGTAGTTCGTCTGTTTCGTCAAACGCATCCGGATGTCTCCCCGAGTCTTTCTAAGACAACATATAATAGCCCAGCCAGTTTTGAACAATTCAAAAATAAGAAAATCGTGATCAAGTTTTAGCGCCTGGCACGCTGGTTGGCCTTCCCGCCTCTTGACCTCGTCCTGAAATCATGACTTTCAAGATCAAGAAACCATCACAGACGGAGGGACCCCAAGCATGAAGATTTCCAAAGCCACTATGCGCGCCGGCATCCTCGCCAGCGCTTCCTTGTTTTTTGCACAATCTGCCTTGGCTGATGGAGAGGTGAATATCTACTCCTATCGCCAGCCGGACCTGATCAAGCCGCTGCTCGACAAGTTCACCGAAGAGACCGGCATCACAACCAATGTTCTGTTCCTGGACAAGGGATTGGTGGAGCGTGTGCAGGCCGAAGGCGCCAATTCTCCGGCCGACGTGATCCTGACCGTCGATATCGCGCGCATCATGGAAGCCAAAGAAGGCGCCATTACCCAGGCGGTCACGGACAATGAGACAATCAACAAGGACATCCCTTCGCAGTTCCGGGATCCGGAGGGTGAATGGTTTGCACTGACAACGCGCGGCCGCGTTGTTTACGCGTCCAAGGAACGGGTCGCCCAGGACAAGATCACCTATGAGGAGCTCGCCGATCCGAAGTGGCAAGGCAAGATCTGCATCCGCGATGCGCAGCATTCTTACAATATCGGCCTTATCGCCTCGATGATCGCGGCCCATGGGGAAGACTATACCGAGACTTGGTTGACCGGTCTCAAGAACAACCTCGCCCGCAAGCCGAATGGCGGCGACCGGGATCAGGCCAAGGCCATCTTTGCCGGCGAGTGCGACATTGCACTCGGGAACACCTACTATGTTGGCCTGATGCAGACGAATGAGAAGGAACCGGAGCAGAAGGACTGGGCTGGCGCTATCAAGGTTCTGTTCCCCAACACCGACGATCGCGGAACCCACGTCAACATCTCCGGCATGGCGCTCGCGAAGAATGCTCCCAACAAGGACAACGCCCTGAAGCTGATGGAATTCCTGGCATCAGGCGAAGCGCAGAAGATCTATGCGGAGCAGGTCTTCGAATACCCTGTGATGCCGGGGGCGGAACCCTCTGACATCGTGAAAGCCTTCGGCACCATCAAGCCGGACACGCTGCCGCTTGCCGATATTGCGGCAAACCGCAAGAAGGCATCCGAACTGGTAGACAAGGTCGGCGTCAACGAAGGCCCATAAGGCTGAGGCAGACAAACAATGGCATCAGGGGTCGGCATCACTGCCGGCCCCTTTTCATTTTCAGCGTCAAGTTAGATGGCCCATCTAGCCTGTCAGAAGCTGAAGCCGAAAGCAGATGCGATCCAGACCGAGCCGCCAATTGCAGCAGTGATGATCGCTACTGTCAGGCCTCGCCGTGTCCAACACGCCCGCCGGGCACGCTTTTCATCCCACTCATATACCATAGCTCCCCACTCCTCGAGCGGAGTGGGAATTAGCGCGTTGTTAATTAAGATCAATAGCAGGTAGGGCTCGCGTCGAGCCCTACCTCACTACTTCATGGTTGGCATGATGAACTCTGCGCCGTCCTTGATGCCCGACGGCCAGCGGGAGGTGACCGTCTTTGTGCGGGTCCAGAACTTGATCGAGTCGGTTCCGTGCTGGTTGAGGTCCCCGAAGGAGGAGGACTTCCAACCGCCAAAGGAATGATAGGCGAGCGGTACCGGGATGG
>CAYNED010000026.1:12461-20269 GCA_964396135.1 uncultured Neorhizobium sp. | reverse complement strand
CGCAATAGCGGTAGAGCCGCTGCTTTCCGGCAAGGCAGAGCTGCGCCATCAGGCTGCCCGCGGGATAGTAGATGCCGGCATGGATGACCTCGCTGTTGCGGGCAGATGTCTGGGTGCCGAACGCATCCTCGGCTTCCAGTATCATCACATCGCGCCCGGAGATCGCCATGGCGCGGGCAATCGCCAATCCGACCACACCGGCTCCGACAATTACGCAATCGACGTCCTCCACGTCCCGCTCCCATCTGCTACACTCCCGCACAGATAACGGAAGCGATGCAGAGGACAAAGGTGGAAGTCGAACTATCCGGAAGAGCCTGCGCCTTAAGTCTACTTGCCGGTCGCTGCGTTACGGCGGAATCTAAGGTCGCCAGGTTGATCCTGAAGGCCGTATCCCGATGATCGGTTCCGGATCGGGAGGGGATGGAGACAATCGCTTAATGCCGAAAACTTCCGGTACTGCGGCTGTGGGCGCAAGCGCGCCCCTGATCGCGCTGGACGTCGTCGTCCTCGATACCGAAACCACCGGGCTCGATGTCCGCCAGGACCGCATCATCCAGATCGGTGCAGTGCGGATGCATGGTGCCGATATCCTGGAGCACGAGGTCTTCGAGGTGATCGTCAATCCCGGGATTCCGATCCCGGCAGGATCGAGCCGGGTGCACGGTCTGTTCGACGCTGACGTCGCAGCCCAGCCGGACTTCGCCGGGGTCGCGGATGCGCTCCGGGAATTCATCGGCAGTGCCGTCGTCGTCGGCCACTCGATCAACTTCGACCTCGCCGTCCTGCGCAACGAAGCCCATCGCCACGGCATCAGTTGGAAGGAGCCGCGCTGGCTCGACGTCGCGCTGATGTCCGTTGCGATCACGCCCGGGCTGGTCAGCCCATCGCTCGACAATCTGGCGCTCACCTATGGCGTGACGATCGAGGGGCGACACACGGCGCTCGGTGACGCTCGCGCGACGGCCGAAGTCTACGCCGCGATGCAGCCCCGCCTGCTGGAGAAAGGTATCCGCACGCTCGGCGAGGCTGAGAACCTGGGTCGCGCTGCGACTGGCCTGGTGGCGCAACAACAGGGCGTCGGCTGGTTCGAGCGTCCTTCCGGGAAAACGGAATTCCCACCCACCGCCATCGAGATCGGCAGCCGACGTGCCATCGACAGCTTCCTTTACCGCCAAAGGTTGGAAGATGTGATGAGCAGTCCACCAATCACGGTGGAGACGAATACCTCACTCCGTGAGGCTGCGCATCTGATGGCTGAGCGAGGGATAGGTTGCGTGATTGTGGATCGCCCCGAAGGAGAGCCCGGCATTCTGACGGAGCGCGACATCCTGCGGGCCCTCGCGGAAAAGGGTCCGGACGCAAGTGCGGTTCCAGTCGGCACGCTGATGACAGTGCCGGTGATCACCGCAACGGCGGAGACCTTTCTCTACCGGGCGCTCGGTCTGATGGCCCGAAACAACCTGCGCTACCTCGGCGTGACAGGCGCTTCCGGGGAACTTGCCGGCATCTTCACCTTGCGCACGCTGCTGCGCGAACGCGCTCTGGCGACACTGACGCTTGGTGACGAGATTGCGTCTGCGAACCGCCCGCGCGAGCTTGCCCGCGTCCAGGCAGAACTGCCTTCCCTCGCTGCCGGTTTGCTCAGCGATGGTCTCGACGCCCGCTCCGTCGCCGCCGTGATCGCAGCCGAACGGCGCGCGATGGCAGCGCGAGCCGCAGAGATTGCCGAAGCCGAGCTTCTGGTCGCCGGCGTCGGTGGCCCCCCAGCCGATTACGCGCTGCTGGTGCTTGGGTCCGCGGGTCGCGGTGAAAGCCTGCTTGCGCCGGATCAGGACAACGCCCTGGTGATCGCCGACAATTACGGTGGCGATCTTGACTCGCCCGAGGATTGGTTCGTGCGCTTCGCAACCCGGGTCAACGAAATTCTCGATCGCGCCGGGATGGAATACTGCGCAAACGGCATCATGGCCAAGAACCGTCCGTGGCGCCGACGCCTTTCGGAATGGCTGGACGCAGTGCGTGACTGGTCGGCACATCCAGGCGCGAAGGCACTGCCGAATATCGACGTCTTCTTCGATTTCGCTCCGGCGCACGCCTCTTCGAAGGGAGGAGCGCGCCTTGCGGAGACGCTGCGCCTTGAGGCGACAGCGATCGCGCAGGCCTCTCCGCCTCTGCTCGCCGCCATGGGCGAGGCGGCAGGCGGGCGAAATGCAGCCCTTGGCCTCTTCGGTCGCATCCGAAAGGACGGCTACGGCCGCACTGACATCAAGTCGGCCATGCGCCCCATCGTCGCTGGAGCTCGCGCCGCGGCCTTGCGCCATGGCGTCACGGCGCTTTCCACGGCGCAGAGGCTCAAGGAGGCCGCCGCAAGCCGAGGTGCCGATGAGGACGCCGCCCTTCTTGCCGAGATCCACGGCTTCCTGATGCGCCTGAACCTGTCCCAACAAATAGCCGACATAGAAGCCGGCATCCGGCCAACTAACCTTGTGGATCTCAACAGCCTGAGCCGCCAGGACCGGGATCACCTTCGAGAGGCGCTGCCGCGAACAGACCTGATCCGAAACCTGCTGCGGCCGGAATGACCATCCGTGGCCGCAGCAGCGGTTAGCCCTGCTTGCGGACCGCCTCGATGAGGTCAGCGCCGCCAACGACATCCGCAAATGCCGACCAGACGGCGCGGCCACCTTCCTGCCAGCTGTCGAGCGCTTCCGGCTCGAGAACCGTGCCTCCGTTGGCGCGGGCGACCTCGAGCGATGCCGCCTCGTCCTCTTGCATCAACCGGTTGAAGTAGGCGGCGGCCGCCGCCGAGACTTCTGTGAGGATGGCTTTCTCTTCTGCGCTCAGGCCGCTCCAGAAGCTTTGTGCGTAGAACACGACACCCGACGAACGAATATGTGCGGTCTTGATCAGATAGGGCACCACCTCGTAGAGCTTGAAGCCGGCATAGGCCGAGGCGGTCAGATCCATGGCATCGGCAACGCCGGTTGCAAGCGCGTTATAGGTCTCGGTAATGGGGATACCGACCGGCACTGCGCCGAACGCACTCCACAGCGTGGTGTGCAGCCGGCTCTGGATGACCCGCATGGTCTTGCCCGCCAGCTGCTCCGGCCGCGTGATTGCTTGGCGCGCAAGCAGGTGGCGCGGCCCATAATCGATGAAGCCGGGGACGATGAAGCCGCTGTCCGCGAGGCGTCGCTTAAGGTCTTCTCCGGTCGGGCCGGAAACCACGCGGCGAAGATGCTCTGGGTCGCGAAACAGGAAGGGCAGGTCGAGGAGCTGCAGTTCCGGCACCCAGGCAGACAGTGTAGAGACAGTCGACAGGCTGGCCTGGATGGAGCCGAGACGCGCACCGTCAGCCACGTCCTTTTCGCCACCAAGCGCGCCATTGGTGACGATCCGCAGGCGGAAACGTCCCGGAAGACGCTTCTCCAGCTCGTCCGCAATCCAGTGCCAGATCTTGGTCTCCGGCTTGTCTTCGCCGAGCAGGGACGCGACGGTCAATGCCGAGACCTGCGCATGTGCCGGTCGCAACAGTGCCGGCGAAGCGAGAATGGGCGCAAAGGCTGCGGCGGAAACAAAGGTGCGGCGGGTGATGGAGACCATGGAAACCTCTCAGAAAACAAGTGCGGCAAGGCAGAGCAGAAGGAGCGCAACGACGAGCGCGGCCAGATAGGGCAAGACCGCCCTGAACAGATTGGATGTGTCGACGCCGGTGAGGCCGCTCACGACGAAGACCAGGATGCCGATCGGCGGCGTCAGCCCTCCGATCATCAGGTTGACGACAAGGATGACACCGAAAGCAATAGGGTCGATCCCGGCGGCGCTGGCGGCCGGCAGCAGGATGGGTGCAAGCAGCAGAATGGCAGCGCCGATGTCGAGCACGAGGCCTGCGGCGAGCAGGACCAGGTTACACAGCAAGAGTACCGCGGCCGGATGATGGCCAAGCACCGTGACAAGTCCCGTGACCAGAGCCGCCACATCGTCGACGGCCAGCATGAAGGTGATGGGGGCTGCCGCGCCGATCAGCAGACCGATGGCTGCGGCTTCAACCGCCGACTGCCGAAACACTGCAAATAGGCTTCGTCTTCCAGACGCACGGGCAATGCACAGCAGCAGCGCATAGGTGGCCGCGAGCGCTGCTGCTTCCGTTATGGTGACAATGCCGATGCGGATGCCGGCGACAACGACCACCACGAGCCCGAGGGCCGGCAAGGCCGAGAATAGCGCGCGCAACCGCTGGCCACCGGTTGCAGCAGGCATGGGTGCAGTCGTTCGGTGAACAAGGTGGACAGCGACCGCAAGACAGATGGCCATCAACAGGCCGGCATAGGCCCCACCGATCAGAAGCGCACCGGCAGAGAGATCTGTGGCCGATGCAAGCAGCAGGAAAGCGATCGACGGCGGGATGACGTTATCGAGCACCGACGTCGCGGCAACCACCGCCCCTGCTTGTGGCGGCCGATATCCGTTGCGCAGGAGCTGCGGATAGAAGGTGTTGGCACTGAAGGCCGCATTGGCAACCGAGGAGCCGGATGCACCGGAAAAGAGAACACTGGTCAGAAGAGTGGTTTGAGCAAGGCCGGCAGGCCGATGACCGACGAGACTTGCGGCAAGGCGCACGAGGCGCTCGGCAGCACCAGAGGTGGTGAGCAAACCACCGGCGAGCAGGAAAAATGGGATGGCCAGCAGCAGGAAGCGCGACAGGCCGCTGGCTGCCTTGGAAATGATGGCAGGCTCGGGAAGCAGGCTGCCGAAGGGGATGGCGAGGGCCGCGGCGGCAATCAGGCCGTGGGCGAGCGGCGCGCCAAGCAAGAGGGCAAATCCCGCGATCAGCATTGCAATGAGACTTGGCGGCCAAGCGACCGTGAACGCGAGCGGCATGACCGAGACGAGGATGCCGAGCAGGCCGGAGGACACTATCGCCAAGAACCTGCCTTCCGCTGCCCGGACAAGGAGGATCAGCGCCAGAAGCAAAGCCCCGCCAGTGGCGAGCGCCGCCGGTCGTAGCCAATCAGGCAGACCGAGCGCGACCGAGGTCGAACCCATCAGACCGGCGGCCGCCGCGCCTCCCTTGAGCAGAGCAATAGCCGCCACAACCGTAATGGCATCGGCGGCAATGTTGGTGACGGCAGGCAAAGGGTGCGGCAGGGACCGGACAAGGATGTCGAGCCGCATCGAGAGCGGGCCGGACAATGTCAAGGGAAGCCCCAGTGCAACCAGCAGCAGGAAGAGCCAAAGCGATGCCTCCTCCGCGCCGACCATGCCGCTTGAGAATAGGTAGCGCAGGACGATAGAGCTGAGCACCAGCACCAGCAGAATAGCGAGAACGGCGGCTGCAACCGCCCCGAGCGTCCACTCGATTGCCTTTGCGCACCTCCCGCTTCTCGATCTCCAAAGGCCCAGGGCGCGCGCGGCGGATGCCGCTGCTTTAACCGACCCTGCCTGCGCCGGTAGCCCAGGATTGTTCTGCGCCCGCCTCACCGCAGTTCGACAGCGAGCTCTTCAACCGCCGGCGCAGCCTCAATCAGGCCGCTCTCGGCCATGAATGCACCAAAGCGCTCATAGCGACCGCGGTCCAGCGCCGCGGGGCGCTTGGCAAAGCGCGGCAGCGTGTCGGTGAAAGCCTGACGATTCAGCTCGTCATCCAGGTTGGGGTAGCCCTTGATGAACAGCTGCCAGGCTTCCTCCGGATGGTTTGTGAGGAAGACCGCGGCCTCCTCCACGGCCTTCAGGAAGCGGGGTAGCCGGTCGTCGTCGGCAAGCTCCTTGTGGGCGACGAAGATCAATTCGTCATAAACGGGGACGCCATGTTCTTCGGGGAAGAAGGCGCTGGCCTTGCCGCCGGCAAGCCGGATCTGGGTCAGCTCGAAATTGCGGAAGCCACCGACCGTTGCGTCAACCTGCCCGCCGAGCAGGGAGGATGTGAGCGCGAAATTGACGTTGATGAGCTCGACCTCGTCCAGCGAGATCCCATCCTTCTCAAGAATGCGTTTCAACATCGCGTCTTCAAAACCGGAGACGGAGAAGCCAATCTTCTTGCCCTTGAGATCTGCCAGAGTCTTGATCGGCCCGTCGGCAAGCACGGTGACCGTGTTGAGCGGCGTCTCGACCAGCGTTCCGAAGCGGATCAGCGGCAGGCCCGCCGCGTGATCAAGATAAAGGTTCGGCTGATAGTGCACACCGACATCGGCCTGCCTGGCTGAGACGAGCCGCGGTACGGCCGACGGATCAGCCGGTGGCAGGAGTTCAACATCGAGCCCCTGCTCCTCGAACAATCCCCGCTCCCTGGCGACCACCATGGGTGCGTGGTCCGGGTTCACGAACCATTCCAGCATCACCGTCAGCTTATCGGCTGCGTGCGACGGGACCGGCAGGGCAAGCAGAGCCAGTGCTGCCAGAAGTGGCCTGAAGCGTTGCGTCATGGGATCATTCTCCGACGAAGGACGAGGGTGGAAAGGGAAGAGGATTCGGGCGACCACGGCGTCAGACCGGCGGTGAGGCGATCGACGGCAAAGCGGAGAAGAAGGGTCATGGCGGCAAGCATAGCCATGGCAGCGAAGACGATATCCGTCTGCATCCGGGCGTTTGACTGCACCATGACGAAGCCTAGACCTGCGGAGGCACCGACCCATTCTCCGACCACCGCCCCGATGGGCGCCAGCGGCGCGGCGACCCGCAGACCAGAAACAAGGGCGGGCAGAGCGAGCGGCAGACGAATGTGGCGCAGGGTCTGCCAGTGCGTTGCTTTGGTGAGCGCGACGGCGTCCAGGATGGCGGGATCGGTCCGGCGCAATCCATCGGAAAATGCCGAAACCACCGGAAAGAAAATGATGATCGTGGCCATGACGGCCTTGGAGGCCATGCCGAAACCGAACCAGAGAACAAGGATCGGCGCCAAGACAAACACCGGCAGGGCCTGCAGGATCAGCACCATGGGCCAAATGAGCCGGCCGACCGGCGGGAGCGCCGCCATCAGGAGGGCGACAAGGAAACCCAGAAGCCCCCCGCAGAACAGACCGAGCAGAACCTCGGCGAGCGTGATCCATCCGTTCTGCAGCAGGAAGCCTGACTGCCGACCCAGTGCCGCGGCGACCTGCGTTGGCGATGGCAGGATGTAGGAGGGCGGCGCCATCAACCAGACGGCCGCCTGCCAGAGTGCGATCAGACCCACAAGACCGGGTGCGGCATGTCTTAGAGACATGAACAAGGCCTACAGCACCGCGGCCTGACGATACCAGGACGGTATGCCGTCACTGCCTTTGTAGCTCAAACGCATCAATGATCTCCCGACGTTACATCACGGAGATCCAGGTAAAGCGGAGAAGAGAATTGGCGCCTGAGGTGGCCGTTTCCGTTCCTACGCCGGCATGACCCGGATCAGGTTCAAGGGTCCGGCTCACCGCCATCTCAGCATCGTTTCGATGCTCCCCTCGGAATACAGGCATGTTTTGCGCAGACGGCGCGGGATGTCAACTGCTCTGGCAGGTGCGGTCGCAGAGCAAGGTCGTGTGCAGAGCGACGCTAGATGTTACGGAACGGAGAATTGCTGCGCCCGGATGTAGAGCGTGCGTAGGCCGCCGATCTGGTTGGCCGCGAAGGTCTTCAACGCTCCCGCCGGGCCATCTTGCCCGTAGCCTTCCATCACTTGGATCATGCTTTCCAAGGCCACCACCTGGGCAGAGAAATAAGCATTGTCGAACTGGTCCTCCTGCGCAGTCTGAAGTGCTTCCAGCTTCTCCCGATATTCCTGGGCCATATCCGGCGAGGGCTCAAGCCCCTCCTGCTCGACGGCCTCCAGCAGATCT
>CAYNED010000026.1:0-12361 GCA_964396135.1 uncultured Neorhizobium sp. | reverse complement strand
GGCCATATCCGGCGAGGGCTCAAGCCCCTCCTGCTCGACGGCCTCCAGCAGATCTGCCTCGAAGCCTTGCTGCATGCCGGTTATCGTTTCGGCGAAGGATGTCACGCTCTCTTCGCGCCCACGAGATGTCGCAAGCTCTGCAGACTGCAGCAGGAAACTGCTGAGGCTCGTCATGCCGTCGACGAACATCTGTTTATCGTTCTGCTGTGCGGAGACGTGGGAGGCGGCAAGCGGCAGCAACAGCGCAAGCACGAGGACGCGGTAAAGCGGTCTGAACATCCAGAAACCTTTCCTAGCCTGTTACCAAGGAGCGCCACGAGGTGCGCGTTGTTGTGCCAACCGTTCCGGGAAGGTGAAGTTCCCTCGCTGAGAAGCAGTCTCATCCATTCAGGTAGTGGGATCGTAGCGTCCGCTGCTGACGCCCGTCTGCGATGCTCCAGCCTTGCCGAATCGCCCGCGCGATTTCCTGACGCCTCGGGGACGATCCTCCGCGCTCGCAGGCCAAGCGGATCAGATCTGGCAAAATGCGCTGAGATGGGACCGGTTATCATATTCTTCATTGCTGATTTACGATTGGTTAACGATAGCGGGGGCTAATCTGGGAAGCAGGCGGGTTCGCGTATTGATTTGCCACCTCATTTTCTAACCTTGACCAACAGGGACGGTGACGTGTCGGCTGCGAGAACCTGGATGTTCAATGTCTGTACAGGGATGGCGATTTCGGCGGCTGCAGCTGGTTGCAGCTCGACCGGCACCGTCACGCGTCCCATTGCGCCGGCTCTGGTTGCCGACGAACAGGCACTGGCGCTTCCGCCCCCTGGTGGACCAGCAGTCATCGGCGTTGTCGAGCGGAAGCGCGGCAACGGCATTGAGCAAACGATCTCGCTGGCGACGACCGCGCGGGTAACAGGGCAGAACTATCTGAAAATCGAGTTCTATGGCCCGGATGTGTCGCGTGGTCCATCCGCTCCTTTCAAGACGGTCAACGAGCGCGAGATCCTGCGTGAGGCGGCCTCGGCGGTGCCAGGTGTGCGGCTATCGCGCCGCAGCACGTTCCTGCAGAACAGCTACGGGCCCTTCGCCTATGCCGCGGGGCGAAGCTCTTTTGGTGACACCTGCCTTTACGCCTGGCAGCAGATCCGCGCCGGCACTGCTGGAAACGGGATCGGGCGCAATTTCGGCATGATCCAGGTCCGGTGGAGGCTGTGCGACTCCTATGCGAGTGAGCAGCAGCTTCTGAGTGCAGTCTACGGATACACGATCATCGGCACCTTCGACGGCAAGGCATGGAACGCCTTCGGCGAACCCGGCCCTGCCGATCCACGCCTAGGGGAAACCGGCTTTCCCATCTATCCCATGACGGGCGCACCCACAGGGAGCCTGCCAATGGGATATGCCGGCGGCATCGAAATGGCGCGGCCTGTTTCGGTGCGCCGACCTGTGCCACGGACGACGCAAAGCGCGCAGCCTACAGCCAGTGTGGCGAGCCCTGTAACGGGACCGCGCGTACCGCGACCGGACGGCATAGCAACCACGCCTGCCGCGGCCTCTTCTCCGACCGCGTCAGGGGCCCAAGCTCCTCGAGGTGCCGCAGTCACGGTGCCTTCGCCGGAGAATTTCTAACGCTCAACCATGATGGTGGGCGTCAACAACAGGCGTTTTGCGGCCGCTTGCGCGGTCGGACCTTTGGCGCCGAAGGATGTCGATGCAGAGAGCCCGTAGCGTATTCTTGTGGGCGATGGTGGCGATCCTCGAGATCGCCTTGATCACGCTTCCCGTCAGCCTGCAGGCGCAATTGATCGCCGGCATCAGCGTCGTGACGCTGATGAGCGTCATCAAGATCCTCAACGCCCAAGGAACATGGCGGCTGGTATCGCTGGCGCTCGGCACCGGCATCGTGTTGCGATATGTCTACTGGCGCACCACCGAAACGCTGCCGCCGATCGACCAGATCCAGGACTTCATTCCGGGTATGCTGCTCTACCTGGCCGAGATGTATAACGTGCTGATGCTGGCGCTCAGCCTGTTCATCGTGGCCATGCCACTGCCGTCACGACCATCGCGAAACGACGCAACGGAGGACCTGCCGAGCGTCGACGTCTTCATTCCCACCTACAACGAAGACGCCAAACTGCTGGCCAATACGCTGGCGGCTGCCAAGGCGATGGATTATCCGCCGGGGAAACTCACCGTATGGCTTCTGGATGATGGCGGTACGGTGCAGAAGCGCAGTGCCCCCGACGTTGCCTCCGCCGAGGCTGCCATGAGCCGCCATCAGGAACTATCGGAACTGTGCCGGGCACTTGGCGCAAACTACCTGACCCGCGAGAGAAACGAGCATGCCAAGGCCGGCAACCTGAACAATGGCCTTGCTCACTCCAGTGGCGATCTTGTGGCCGTCTTCGATGCCGACCACGCGCCGGCTCGCGACTTTCTGCGTGAAACCGTTGGCTATTTCGGCGAAGACCCGAAGCTTTTCCTCGTGCAGACGCCGCATTTCTTCATCAACCCGGATCCGCTGGAGCGCAATCTGCAGACATTCGAGACAATGCCGAGTGAGAACGAGATGTTCTACGGCATCATCCAGCGCGGTCTCGACAAGTGGAACGCGGCCTTCTTCTGCGGGTCGGCAGCGGTGCTGAGCCGGCGCGCGCTGGAGCAGAGCTCTGGGTTTTCGGGCCTGAGCATTACGGAGGACTGTGAAACGGCCTTGGCACTTCATAGTGCCGGATGGAACAGCATCTATGTCGACAAGCCACTGATTGCCGGTCTGCAACCGGCGACCTTTGCCAGCTTCATTGGCCAACGCAGCCGATGGGCGCAAGGCATGATGCAGATCCTACGGTTCCGTTTTCCGCTGTTTAAGCGTGGCCTGACGCTGCCGCAGCGGCTCTGCTACATGTCTTCGACCCTGTTCTGGCTGTTTCCCTTCACGCGCGCGACATTTCTCTTCGCGCCGTTGTTTTACCTGCTCTTCGACCTGCAGATCTTTGTCGCCTCGGGCGGCGACTTCCTGGCCTACACGCTGTCCTACCTGATCGTGAACCTGATGATGCAGAACTACCTGTACGGGTCCTTCCGCTGGCCGTGGATCTCGGAACTCTACGAGTATGTCCAGACCGTCCACCTTCTGCCCGCGGTGATTTCCGTCATGCTCAACCCACGCAAGCCGACCTTCAAGGTGACGGCGAAGGACGAGTCGATCGCGGTCAGCCGCCTTTCCGAGATCAGCAGGCCCTTCTTCGTCATCTTTGCAGCGCTTGTCATCGCCACCGGTTTTGCCGTCTACCGGATCTATACGGAGCCCTACAAGGCTGACATCACGCTGGTGGTGGCTGGCTGGAACGTCCTCAACCTGATCATGGCAGGCGCCGCGCTTGGCGTGGTTGCGGAGCGTGGCGAGCGGGCGTCTTCTCGACGCATCAAACTGCAGCGTCGATGTGAGATCGGCATCGACGATCAGTGGCACACGGCATCGATCGAGAATGTTTCCGTAGGCGGGGCCCAGGTCCACCTGTTCTCCAAGCAGATCCGGGGCCTGGCCAAGGGCAAGGGCGCTATCCTGCGCTTCCAGCCGCATGGCATGACCAGTTCGGAGACGCTGCCGATCGTCATCCGCAGCATTGAGACCGGCGGCGATCTGACGGCGATCGGCTGCCAATACCAGCCTGCCGGGCCGCTGGATCACCGATGGATTGCCGACCTGATCTTCGCCAACTCGCAGCAATGGTCGCAGTTTCAGGACTCGCGCCGCAAGAACCCGGGGATCGTCAAAGGCAGCCTGATGTTCCTCAGCATGGCCCTCTACCAGACCAGCCGCGGCCTGATTTACTTCCTGCGCGGCAGAGGAACCGGCAAGACTTCCAGCCAGGGGAGCGGCTCGTGATGCGTTTCCGTTCCGCTCTCCTCCTTTTTGCGTTTCTTCCTGGTCAAGCACTGCTCGAGGTAGCTCATGCTCAGCCAGCACCCTTCGACATGTCCCCGGAACGGCCTGCGGCCCCCGCACCGGCGCCTCAGCTTCCGCGGCCAAGCCGTGTCGAGCCGAGGCCTGAGGCAGCGCCGGAGGCTCCTGTGGCAACGCCCCCAACAGACGCGACGACGCCGGAAGCGTCGCCAGCCAGTCGGCCCGCACCTCCCCTTCGGCCAGAACAAGCTCGAACAGCCGAGGCGCCACCGGCCAGCCTGCCGCCCGGGCACCGACGCTACATTATTCCATCTCAGAGCATCGCACTGACCGGCGAGTACAGCCGAAGCGCCTGGTCGGTCTATCTGACCGCCGAGCAGGCCGAAGCCGGACGTTCCATTGTGCTGGCCTACCAGAACGCAATCGTGGTGGCGCCCGAAGCATCGCGCTTCACTCTTTCCATCAACAACAGGCAAATCGGCGAGGAGCGCATCAACGCGCCGAGCGGCGCAAAATCGGTTCGGTGGGTTATCCCACCGGGTCTGCTGCGGCCGGGCAAGAACGATCTGGAGCTGGTGGCCAATCAGAGACACCGGACCGACTGCGACATCCGCTCGACCTATGACCTATGGACGGAGGTCGACAGCGGCGGAGCGTTTATGGAATTTGCTCCAAGCCTCAGGCCAGGCAACTCTGCCGCAGAGGCCATACTTGCGCTTGGTCCGGATCCGGAGGGCCGCACGCATTTCCAGATGCTTGTGCCCTCGATCGGCCCCATGGAAGCGCTTTCCCCTCTGCTGCGGCTCTCCCAAGGCCTTGCGGTGATGAGCAACATGCCCAATCCGCAGTTTACGTTTCAGCAGCAGATGCCAGCCCGCAGCGGCGAACCTGGGCGGTTGACGATCGCGGTCGGTACGGCCGCCGAACTCAAGGAGGCTCTGCCAAACCTTCCGGCCGGCGCGGAAACCGGGCCGGTGAGCGCTCTGGTGCAAATGCCGGACGGCCAGGGTCAGATGATGGTCATCACCGGGCCTACCTGGTCTGCCATCAGCGGCGCCATCGACTCCTTCATCGCTCCGGTGCTGCGGCCTTCCGCTATCCGACGGGAGTCCATGTCCACGGATCGCTGGACCCGGCTGAACCCCCCCTTCGTTTTCGGCGGCGAGCGGCTGAGCTTTGCTCAACTTGGCGTTCAAACAGCCGAGTTTTCAGGACAACGCTTCCGTACCGGCTTCGAAATTGCCGTCCCTTCCGACTTCTATGCGGGTGCCTACGGAGAAGCGGTCCTCTTCCTGGATGCAGCTTATGGTGCATCTGTCGCTGGCGGCAGTCATATCGACGTCTATGTCAATGGCAACATTGCGTCGACGGTACCTGTAACGGAAGAGGGCGGCGGAATTTTGCGGCAGGCACCGATCACCGTAACGATGCGGCATCTGCGCGCCGGTATCAACCACATCGAGTTGGAGGCAGTGCTGCTGTCCAATGCCGATGCCGCCTGCACACCTGGCAGTAGCGATGGCTCCGATCAAGCGCGCTTTGCGCTGTTCGACAGCTCGGTCCTTCATGTGCCAGCCTATGCCCGCATCGGCCAAACCCCTAATCTGGCTGCTCTTTCCGGAACCGGGTTCCCCTATAGCCGGCAGCAGCAGCCGAGCGCGTTCTTCATGGATCGCATTGATGCGGATATGCTTTCGGCTGCCGCCAATTTCCTTGGGAAGGCGGCGCAGGTTTCCGGTGCACCGATCGATCTCGATCCGGTCTCCGCCGCCAATGCCGTGGGCGCACGCAATGCAATCTACATTGGAACCGCCAGCCAACTTCCGCTTAATGTTCTGACGCAGCTAAACCTCGCTCCCGATCTTGCAGCAGGTTGGGTACCTTCCGACGGCGCGGAACAGACGACCGGAGACAATGCAGCAACTCTTGAGGCGTGGCGCAGCCGGCTCCAGGGCGGCTTTCTCAGCCAACGGCTATCTGATTTCCGCGGCTGGCTGCAGGCAAAGCTCGATCTGTCCGAGGGTGCTCTCCGCTTCCTTCCGAGCGCCGAAACAATGTTTAGACCGGGTGAGGATGACGACCTTCTCCTGGCGCAGGGCCCAGGACCCAACGGCGGCGGGATCTGGACTGTCCTGACCGCTCCCAGCCCACAGGAACTCAAGCTGGCAAGCATGGAACTGGCACAACAGGCAGTCTGGCAGCAGGTCGAAGGCCGAATCTTCAGCTATTCGCGTGCCACGAACGCGGTTGCCATCACCGAGGCACGCAAGCTTTCCTTCCTTCCCCTGGTCGACACCACGCCTGGCAATTACAGGCTGATTGCCGCCAACTGGCTTTCAAGCAATGTGCTTTCCTACGCGCTTGCGATCGTTCTGGTATCTTGCCTGCTGGGCGTGACGACAGCAAGTTTGCTCCGATGGGTGGGGAGACGCTGATGACCGCAAGGCGACTGGTGGCAGCCATGACGTTGATCGCAGCTCTCATCTCAGCCTGGCCTGCAGGAGCCCAGCAGGGCTCTCTGGAGGCACGACTCTGGAATGTCTACAAGGAGCGCTTCCTCGACCCCAGCGGCAGGATCATCGACAACGCCAATGGCGGAATTAGTCACAGCGAAGGCCAGGGCTACGGGCTGCTGCTTGCCTTTTTTGCCAACAGCCAATCCGATTTCGAGCAGATCTGGTCCTTCACAAAGACCGAAATGATGATCCGCAACGATGGTCTGTCTGCCTGGAAGTGGGATCCAGTCGCCAAGCCCCATGTCACGGATCTGAACAACGCATCAGACGGCGACCTCCTGATCGCCTATGCCTTGGCGATGGCGGGGGCGGCGTGGGACCGGCAGGATTATCTGCGACAGGCCGCCAACCTTGCCCGAGCCCTCCTTGATCACGTCGTGGTGGAGCGTGGTGGGCGCGTGCTCCTCCTGCCTGCCGCCGATGGCTTCGACACCGGAGACCGTTCCGACGGCCCGGTCATCAACCCTTCCTACTGGATCTTCGAGGCCTTCCCTATCATGGCGGTGCTTGCACCCTCCGAGCAGTGGGCAAGGCTGCAGCAAGACGGGGAAGCGCTTCTCCAGACGATGGCGTTCGGGCCACGCAATCTTCCTGCCGAATGGGTGAGTGTTACGCGGCAGCCGAAGCCGGCCGAAGGATTTCCCGCCGAGTTCGGCTATAACGCGCTGCGCATTCCTCTCTACCTGCTGCGGGCATCAACGGGCGATCTGGGTCTGGTGAAGCGACTGCTGGATGGAATGACGCTCGATGATGGTGAACCGGCCATCATCGATCTCTCCAGCGGTGAGCCAAAGGAACGGTTAAGCGACCCTGGCTATCATTTCGTTAACCATATTCTGGCCTGTGTTAGCGATGGCACGAGCATTCCTGCTCCTGCACGGGAGTTGGTTTCGGAACTTTATTATCCGGCAACCTTACACCTGCTCGGCCTTGCCTATGTCGTGGAGAAACATCCGTCGTGTCTTTGAAACTGCCAATGTTGATGGTCTCCGCCGCGGTGTCTGCGGGCCTGTTCATGACGCAGTCAGACCAGACCCGGATCAGCCTTCCCTGGGTGCCCGCCGCCGGAGCCGCATCGGCGACAGCGCCGCAGCTTGTGACACAAGATCAATCCGGCGGGCGCGGCCTTGACGGCCTGGCTCGAGAAATCCAGGCGCTGCGGCAACCTCAGCCGAAAATGGAGCGGCTGGCGTCGAACCCGCCAATCGTTCCTTTCCAGCTCTCGCAACTGGACGGCACCGGCACCGCACCCGCAACAAACGATCCCGAAACGCCATCGCGGGAGCTGCCTGCTGAGGTCGACGAGACGGCTCTGCGGTACTTTGCGGCCCAGGGCGATACGGTGCGGCTTGCAGCCGAAATCGCCCGGCTGCGGCAACTCTACCCCAATTGGACCCCGCCTGCCGACCCTCTGGCAGTCCCGCAGAACAGTGATCGGCAGCTGGAGGCGATGTGGCAGCTTTATGCTGAGGGCCGTTATCCGGAAGTGCGGAAGGCGATCGCAGAGCGTCGATCAAATGACGCGGAGTGGCAGCCACCCGCTGATCTCCTTGACCGGCTGGAGATTGCCGAAGCCCGCGCTCGCCTTATCAACGCCTCCGACCTCAAGCAGTACCAAGCCGTCATTGATATTGGTTCCGCTCATCCACCACTCCTCAACTGCAGCGAGATCGACGTGCTGTGGCGAGTTGCCGAGGCTTTCGCCGGCACCGATCGCCCGCAGCGGGCCGTCGACGCCTACAGCTACATCCTGACCAACTGCGAGGATCCGGCAGAGCGACTGGCCACGGTACAAAAAGCAGTGGCGGTTCTTTCCTATGGAGAGGTCCAGCCGCTTCTTGCGCTTGAGAAAGTCGCCGAAAGCGGCTCCCGCGAATATGATAGTATCCGGGACGACATTGCGCGCCGCTTCGTGGCGCAGGCGAACGACGATCCCACCCTTCAGATCGCACCGGAATATGTGGAACGGCTGAAATCACTGGCTAGCGGCAACGGCGCCGCGTCAGACGCACTGCTTCTCGGATGGTACCATCTTCGGCGACAGAATGCCGACGAGGCAGGAATCTGGTTCCGGCGTGCCCGCGACCAGGAAGACAGCGCTGACGCCTCCCAGGGACTTGCCCTGGTGCTGTTGGAGCAGGGAAAGCCTGCCGAGGCGGAAGCCATTCTCTACCGCTGGCGGGACAGTTCTGATGATGCCATGGCGACCTATCTTGCCTCCACGGCAAACCTCCTTGCGCTTGATCCCCCGCCCGTGATCGAGGACGAGGTGCTGACGCGGATGGCGGCAACGGTGATTGCCAAGCGATATGCACCTTCGGCGCAACAGTTTGGCTGGTATGCGCGCAGCTTTGAGCAGCCGCAAACGGCGATTCAGTGGTTCGAGACCGCTCTGGAATGGTCCCCAAAGGATGAACCCTCGGCCTACGGGCTTGCCTTGACTCGACAGCAACTCAACGACCGGAATGGCTTCCTCGAAATCCAGAGGCAGTGGGCAGCAGAATCAGCAAGGATTGCGGATTTGGCAGACGCGCCGGCACAGCAGGCAACGGAGCGACAACCCGCCACCGCACAAACTCCCGCATCGCCCCAACCGGCGCGCCCGCCCGCCCGCGAGACTTCGGCGCCCGTTCAGGCTGCACGTCCTTCACCCGAAGCAGTCACTCCTGTCGCAGTTGTAACCGCAAGCCGAGCCACCTGCTCGAACCGCGTCGACGTCTCCCAGCTTCCAGCCGCCGCGGCATTGTCACGAGGATGGTGCCTGATGGATCTGAACCGGCCCCTCGAGGCTGCTGAAAGTTTTGACGCGGCGAGCCGCAGCAACAATCGAAGCATCCGGGAAGATGCCGCTTACGGGCAAAGTCTTGCCTATCTCCGGCTCGGTCTCACGGACCGGGCAGCGGTCGCAGCCACGAAGGCACCCATGAACGCGCAGCGCGCCCGTGAATTGCAGGCGTCGATCCTGGCTGATCGCGCTGTTCAGGCTTTCCAATCGGATCGCTACCGGGAAACATTGCTCTATCTTGATCAGAGGACGCAAGTTCAGCAGGAGCCGGTGGATCTGATGGTGCTGCGCGGCTACAGCTACATGAACCTCAACAGGCCCTATGATGCGTTGCGCATTTTCGAGGCGGCAGCGACAACAGGCAGCAGGGACGCAAGTCGCGGATTGGCCGACGCCAAGGCGGCTATCGGTCTCAACTGACGTCACGATATGGCCACGGGGCCGGGTCTTCTGCCGACGTAGGCTCGCAGTGACTCCCCACCAGCACGGGCAAACAGCTGCCCGATAGGAGAGATTCCACCAGACTAAGCTGCGGACTCGCCTTAGGCGCCCAAGCCACCCGATGAGGCCGAGGGGCTCTCCGATGCACGTTCAGAGCATATCTCCGCAAACACGCCGCCGATGCCGATCAAGACCGGTTGGTCATAGCCGATCTCAGCAATACCGGAATGCAGCTCTTCCAGAGGTCCTGTCCAACGCCGCTCTTCCTGACGCGCGATCGAGCTGACGATGACGGCTGGCGTCGCATCGTCCATGCCCTCGGAGAGCAGGCGGTTGCGGATCTCAGGTGCGGTGCGGCCGCCCATATAGAAGATGGTCGTCGTTGCCGGATCGGCGAGGCTCTGCCAGTTCAGCGTCGTCGGAAGCTTGCCGTCGCGGGCGTGGCCGGTCACGAAGCGGACAGCCTGTGCATGGTCGCGGTGGGTGAGTGATACACCCAGTCTTGCAGCCATGGCGCTGGCAGCCGTGATCCCGGGCACGACCTCGGCGGGAATGCCGTACTGTTGAAGAACGGCAAGCTCCTCGCCGGCACGACCGAAAATCATCGGATCGCCCGATTTCAGCCGCACGACATTCTTGCCCGCCTTGGCGAGGTCGATCATCATTCGGTTGATGTCTTCCTGCCGGCAGCTCTCGCGCCCACCACGCTTGCCGACAAGCAGCCGCTTGGCTTCCCGGCGGGCAAGTTCCAGAACCTCGGCGGAAACCAGATCATCGAAAAGGATGACGTCGGCTGCCTGAAGTGCCCTGACCGCCTTCAGCGTCAAATATTCCGCATCTCCGGGGCCTGATCCAACCAGCGTGACGCGACCCATCCCGGAACTCGTTGCGGCTTGACGAGAAGAGGCCAGTACCTCCTCTGCCGTAGAACCATCAGGACCGTTGTCGGCAGCGAAGGCCCGATCAACGAATCTCTCCCAGAAAGACCGTCGGGAGAGGCCTGCCGGGAGCAGTTGGTTCACCTTTTCTCGGATGGACTGCGCCAGCCTTGCCCATTCCTTCAGCGATGGCGGCAGGAGGGTTTCGATCCGCCGGCGGATTGCCTGTGCCAGGATTGGCGCTGCACCATCGGTGGAGATGGAAACGATGACCGGTGATCGATTGACGATGGAGCCGAACTGGAACTGGCAGAAGGCCGGCTTGTCGATCACGTTGACGGGCACGCCTGCGGCACGGGCTGCGCAGAAGAAGGCGTTGGCTTGCGCCTCGTCCTCGCAATCGGCCACGGCAATCGCCGCCGTTGGGAAGATATCGATTCCCCAAGGCCTGT
The DNA here is from genome assembly GCA_964396135.1 of uncultured Neorhizobium sp. Taxonomy (GTDB): domain Bacteria; phylum Pseudomonadota; class Alphaproteobacteria; order Rhizobiales; family Rhizobiaceae; genus Neorhizobium. The sequence continues at coordinate 1,385 of CAYNED010000026.1, read as the reverse complement.
CATGGTACACATAGCTGCCTCCGTCCCGGCTTTCGCGCGTCTGCTTCAGGAGCAACTGAAACGTCGGGGTAAGCTCCGCCTGCGGTGCAAAGACATGCACCTGCGCACCACAGGCGGCAAGGAGTTCGCTTTTCCAGGCGGCCGCGTCAGAGCCGCCTGCAACCACAACCTTCCTGCCCGAAAGGCTCCAGAACACCGGAAGCTTGGCCAGTGGCTCCATCCGCGGGGCCGCCGATATGCGGGAACCGCCGGGTTCCTCTGCGAGGCGCAATCCAATCATTGCTGTGGTTCCTTCTGATCGACGGCAACGGCCTGGCAAACGAGATCACCAGGCGTTGTAGGAAAGGAATTTGCCGCTCATCCTGATCTCAATGCGGTCACCCTTCGGGTAAGGCACTTTGTCGACGCTCATCTCGAAGTCGATGGCGCTCATGATGCCGTCGCCACCCTTTTCCTGAATGAGCTCCTTCAGCGTCTGACCATAGACGCCGATGATCTCGTAGAAGCGATAGATGCAGGGATCTGTCGGAACGGCCTGCGAAAAGACCTTGGTCGGGAACTCCGAGAGAACCACGGCCGCCTCTTGCGGAAGACCCAGATTGAGGGACAGCGCCTCCGCCTTCTCTCGCGGAAGGGTGTTCATGCCGAGACAGGCGGACGTGACAAAGACCTCGCTCATGCCGATCCCCTCTGCAATCTGGGCCCAGCTGAGGCCGCTCGCCCGCTTGCGCTCGTAGATCAGATCCGTGACGTCCTGCTTATTCAACATGCCCTTGCGCTCCTGAGTTGATGCCAATGCGGCCCATGGTGCAGCACAAAAAAACGCTGTGTCCCCACTCCCTGCTCAAGAGCGGGAGTGACGTCCACAGCGCCAGTGCTGGTGCCTGATTGATGGCTAACGATCTTGCTCTGCGCCGTTGCAGAGGATCAGAATGAAGTTGAGCCGTAACCGCTCCCATTCGAGCAGATCATTGCAAATCAAACCCGGTTGCACAAGATTTAACATTGTGCAATCGCTGCCTATGTTTTGAGCTTTGTGCTCACTTGCGCTGCCAAATGAGGAACACTACGAACAGCGACAGCGCGAGAGACAAGATCTGCCAGAAGACAACAGGATTGCGCTCAGCAAGCGGAACGTGGCTCTTCTGAACGAAATCGGGATTGGGGTGCGAGAGGTCGTGGATGAATTCCGACAGTGCCTTGTATCGGCGCGCCGGATCGGGATGTACGGCCTTGCGGATCGCAGCTTCGACCCACACAGGGACGTCGGGCCTCAGGCTCCGCAGGCTGATAAACCTGAGCTTTGCCTGCTGACTGCGCTTGTGCGTACGGGCCACCTCGGCGCCATAAGGTAACTGTCCCGTGAGGAGCTGGTAGGCGATGAC
>CAYNED010000025.1:0-21042 GCA_964396135.1 uncultured Neorhizobium sp. | reverse complement strand
TTTGCCCTGCCGGCGCTCGCGCGCCACATGGGCGCCGGCCATGATTGCCTTGAGCGCGGTGCCATCGGTCGAGTTGTTGTCGTAAACGTAGATCCGCGCCTGGGGCAGCACTTCCCGGAAGCCGCGTACGACGTCACCGATCGTGGAGGCCTCGTTGTAGCAGGGAAGCAGGATCGCAATGTCGAGGGAGCCGGCATCCATGATCTTTACCCGCCATCCGGAAAACTTGGCGCAGGTTCGTCCGGCGCAACCGCTTTACTATTTCTTGGGAAGGTTAAGGCTAGGTTTCCGTCTTCCAGAAAAGCAAATTCAAGACGCCAGATGACCCATGCCCTAGGCGGATCCTTCCGCGAGAACCGACTATACTCGCGGCCCTTGTCTGCAAGGCCGGTGGTCTTGACGTCGCTCTATGCACTGGTGACGAGCGCGGCGCTGCTGGCGATGTTCATAGCCTCCGCCACCGACTATGTCGGCAGCGACAACGATGACATCATGCGGCTTGTCCAGGTGAGGGACCTACTCGCCGGCCAAAGCTGGTTCGACCTGACGCAGTATCGCCTCGGTTTGGAAGGCGGCACGCTGATGCACTGGTCGCGCCTTGTGGACCTTCCGATTGCGACGCTGATCAACCTGGCTTCACTGTTCCTGCCCGAGCATCAGGCGGAGGCGGTGGCGCTGACGGCCTGGCCGCTGCTTCTGATCCCGTTTCTGCTTTATCCGCTGGGGCTTGCTGCCCGTCGTCTCGCGGGGCCGTCGGCGATGCACATCGCATTGGGGCTTGGCTGTCTCTTCGCGTTCACGAGTATCCGCTTCCATCCCGGGGCAATCGATCACCATAACATCCAGCTGGTGTTGGCGGCGTGGATCGCAGCCATGCTGATCGATCCTCAACGCCGCAGCACAAGCTATGCAGCGGCAGGCGTCGCTTGCGCTTTGGCGATCTCGATTGGCGCCGAAACGGTGCCCTTTGTTGCGGCTGCCTGCCTGGTCGTCGCCCTACAGTGGATCTGGATTGGCAAAGAGACTGCGGCCCCCATTCGCGCTTTCGGTTTATCTCTCGCACTTGCCATCTCCACCATCTTTTTCCTGACCGTGCCGCCGCAATTCTATGGCATCGTGACCTGCGACAGCCTCTCCCTCGGATTTTACGCCCTATCAGCTATGGGCGGTTTGCTGCTCGTCCTGGCGACTGGAGCACCCCGCAGAACGTCCCGCTCGGCGCGCTTTGCCATAGGCGGCCTGGTCGGCGGCGCACTGCTTGTCTCGGCCAAGGTGATCGCGCCGGAATGCCTCGCAAGCCCTTTGGCTGGTCTGGACCCGATGCTGGTCCAGCTGTGGCTGAGCGCTGTGACCGAGGCGCAGTCTTTCTGGCACATCCTGCTTCAGCAGCCACATGCGGTGGGCGGCTTCTATGTGGTGGGCTTCTTCGCGCTGGTCGTCTGCCTGTTTCGAGCGCTCGACGAGGAGCATCGGGAGGTTCATCTGGTGCTGTTCCTGCTGATCGGGGTGAACTGGGGGATTTCCCTCATCCAGGTGCGCGGTTTCGCCTTCGCCAACCTTCTCAGCATCCTGCCGCTTGCGCTTCTGATAGCCGACCTGCGACGCGGTTCACAGCAGGACCCGGAGAATGCCAATGCTGCCTTCGCCTATGTTGCGACCGTCCTCGCCGCTGTCCCGGCGGTGTGGGCCCTTGGTGGCGCATTGGTTGCGACTGGTCTGGAAGAGCCCATTGGCATGGAGGCGGTGACGCAGGAGGCGGGAGGCAGGCAGGAGCAGGGTGAGTGCTCAAGCGAGGCTGAGATGGCCGAACTTGCGGCCATGCCCGCAGGCGTGGTTGCGGCGCCTTCCAACAGCGGCGCCGAGATTCTTCGTTTTACGCCGCATCGCGTGCTGACTGGCCCCTACCACCGCAATCAAGCGGGCATGTTGACCGAGCTCCACATCGGCCTTGCTCCCGCAGACGAAGCTCGCGCTTTCCTGGCGGGGGCAGGGGTGACGGTGCTTGCGTTCTGCAAGACGGATCCACAAACCGAAATGCTGATCGCGGCCAAAAGCGATGGGCTCTACGCCGACCTTTCCCGCGGACGCGTGCCGGCATTTCTCCAATCGATCGGTGGCTCCGACAACGGTTTCCGTTTCTACAAGGTTATGACTGACCGCTGAGCACCTGTCGGTCCATGCGGAACGAACACTGGCCTTTTCTGCAGCGGCTTCCGCCGCAGGGGAGGGTGAAATCCCCGGTGGGTTCCTGTAGAAGGAGGCATGAACAGTTTTGCCGCCAGGGATTCGCAGACCAATCTTCTTGAACTCTCCGTTTCGGAGCTCTCGGGCTCCATCAAACGGACAGTCGAGACTGCTTTCGACCACGTAAGGGTGAGAGGGGAGATCTCCGGCTATCGTGGCCAGCACTCCTCGGGACATGCGTATTTCTGCCTCAAGGACGACCGCTCCCGCATTGATGCGGTGATCTGGAAAGGGACCTTCCCGCGCATCAAGTTCCGCCCGGAGGAGGGCATGGAAGTGATCGTCACCGGTAAGGTCACCACCTTCCCGGGATCCTCAAAGTACCAGATCGTCATCGAGACGATGGAGCCGGCTGGTGCCGGCGCGCTGATGGCGTTGCTTGAGGAGCGCAAACGCCGCCTGGCGGAAGAAGGCCTGTTCGACCAGTCGCGCAAGCGTCCGCTGCCGTTTTTGCCGCGCGTGATTGGTGTGGTTACCTCGCCAACTGGCGCAGTTATCCGCGATATCCTTCATCGGATCAATGACCGCTTTCCGGTGCACGTCGTTGTCTGGCCGGTCAAGGTCCAGGGCGAGGGCTCAGGTGAGGAAGTGGCGGCGGCGATCCGCGGCTTCAATGCTATGACAGACGATGGGCCAGCTGCGCGGCCTGACTTGCTGATCGTCGCACGCGGAGGCGGCAGCCTGGAGGATCTGTGGAGCTTCAACGACGAGATCGTTGTCCGTGCGGCAGCCGAAAGCACGATCCCGCTAATCTCCGCCGTCGGCCATGAGACGGACTGGACGCTGATTGATCATGCCGCAGACATGCGGGCGCCCACTCCCACCGGCGCAGCCGAAATGGCGGTTCCAGTCAAGGCCGACCTGGAAGCACAACTGGCGAGCCTGAGCGCGCGCCTTCGCGGTTGCGCCACCCGTCAGATGGATCATCGCCGGCAGTCGGTGCGGGCGCTGGTGCGGGCGCTACCCTCACTCGACCAGCTTCTTGCCCTGCCTCGCCGTCGATTCGACGAAGCGGCCGCCGGCCTGGACCGGGGTCTGGAGCGAACGACGGTGGTGAAACGGCGGAGTCTGGAGCAGGCAACGGCCGGGCTGCGCCTCGACCTCCTGATGAACCGCGTGGCCGAGCGCCGCCGCTTCGTGGCAGAGCAGATCCTGCGCAAGGAGCGGTGCCTCGAACGCCATATGCTGAAGGAGCACAATCGTGTGGCACGGGCAGCGACATCACTGTCCGCCCTACCGGCGCGGTTGAAAGGCCAGTTGCAACATGAGCGGCAGCGGGTCGTGTCGTTCATGCGCCATGCGGACACGGCAGTCTCTCATGCTTTGAGCAAGAACCGGGCTCTGGTCGGCGGCCAGGATCGTGTGCTCCAGTCGCTCTCCTACAAGAACGTGCTGAACCGGGGATATGCGGTGATCCGCGACACATCGAACAGGCCGCTCACCCGTGCTGCCTCGATCGAGAGCGGCCAGGCTCTGGCTATCCAGTTTGCCGACGGACGGGTGCACGCAGTCGCAGGAGGCGCAGCGTCCCACCCGGATGCCAAGACCAATGAAGGTTCGGGCCGCAAGCAGACTGTGCCCAAGGCGGAACGAACTGTCGAGCCGTCGAAACAGGGAAGCCTTTTTTGATTGTAACCACTGCAGGCCCGGTTTGCTTGAAAGAAATCCACACTATCTAGAAAGGATTGGCTTCAGCCACTTACGGATCAGGAGCGTGTGATGATGAAGAATCCAACTGTCGCTGCCGCATTTGCGCTGCTGATGGCTGCAGCTGCGTTGCCGGCTCAAGCGGAGCAGAGCGAGCTTTCCGTGTTTCTCTTCGGGCGCGATTATAATGACGGCGTGATGGCGGTCTCTGTTACGGAAAACCGCGAGCGTGGTGACGATCTGCGTCTGTCGAATTATGCCTTCCCCGCACGCATGCGGATCGCTCAGGAGTTAGTGCTAGCCGATCCATCTCTGCAGGAGGCTCTGGCCCGCCGCAACATTGCCACGCACAATGTGCTTTGGGTCCAGACTGCCGCCAATGGCGGCAGGATCATCTACTATCGCTGAGACCTGTTCATTCCCATGAGGCAGCGCGAGAGGCTTACGCCCACTCGCCCTGTCGCATGACCGGCACCCTCGAGCCGTCAGGCTTCACGCCATCGATGTCCACCTTATCGGAGCCGATCATCCAGTCGATGTGGATGAGGCTGGAGTTTCCACCCTGTGCGGCGATCTGCTCCTGGTTCAGCGAGGCGCCGTCGAGGAAGCACTTGGAATAGCATTGGCCAAGCGCGATGTGGCAGGAGGCGTTTTCGTCAAAGAGCGTGTTGTAGAAGAGGATGCCGCTCTTCGAGATTGGTGACGAATGCGGCACGAGAGCCACCTCGCCAAGACGACGCGCACCTTCGTCAGTGTCGAGAACCTTGTTCAGGACCGCCTCGCCCTTGCTGGCTTTCGCTTCGACAATCCGCCCGCCTTCGAATTTCACCTGGATCTCATCGATCAGTGTGCCCTGATGCGATAGCGGCTTGGTGGAGGACACATAGCCCTCCACTTTCATCGCATGCGGCGTGGTGAAGACTTCCTCGGTGGGGATATTCGGGTTGCAGGTGACGCCGTTTTTCGCCGTAGAGGCGCCGCCATGCCACTCGTGGCCGTCGGCAAGTCCGACGGTGAGGTCGGTGCCTGGGCCCTGGAAGTGCAGGGCGGAAAAGCGCTCGCCGTTCAACCATGCGGACCGGCTACGAAGCGTCGTGTTGTGCGCGGCCCAGGCAGCGATCGGATCGGCCAGATCAACGCGCGATGCGGCAAAGATGGCCTCTGCCAGCTTGAAGATCGCCTCCTCCTCCGGCAGGTCGGGAAAGACGACCTTTGCCCAGGACGGGTTGGGGTAGGAGATGATGTTCCAGTTGATGTCGAAGTTGGAGATCTTTTCCAGCGCCGGCTTGTAAGCCATCGAGTTTGCCTTGTTGGCGCGTGCCACCTTCGCCGGGTCCTGGCTGGCCAGCAGCAAAGGGTTGTCGCCGGCGATCGCGAGGCGCGCTGCACCGTTCGCGTAGGCCTTGGCCATTCCTTCATAGAGCCAGCCGGAAGCCCGATCGAAACTTTCCTCGGAGGCAAACGCATAGCGCGCGAGCGTTGCTTCCTCGTCGGCGTAGAATGTGGTGACGAGGCCGGCACCCGACATATAAGCATGCTTGGTGACCAGTCGTACGAGCGGCAGCGCCGCAATTGGTGCGGTGATGACGAGATCCTGGTCGCGCTGAAGCTGCAGGCCAACTTTGACCGCCACCTCCGCAAGCTTCTCGAGTTTGATCGGGTCGATGGCGCTCTTGATGTCGGAGTGGATATTCATCGTCTCACTATTCCTGTGTTCGGAAGGTCAGAGACAGATAATGCTCTCTCACCCATCCTTGTAGTCAATCCGTGACAAGATTTGCCGCAATAGCCTCCAGGGCGCTTTTCGCGTCCCCAGGCGAAAGCCGCACCTGCAATCCACGTTGGCCACCGTTGATGTAGACATGGCTTTCGGAGAAGGCGGCAGCTTCGATCGCGGTGGGTAGCTGCCGCTTCTGCCCAAAGGGGCTGATCCCGCCCACGTGGTAGCCTGTGATTCGCTCCGCATCGGCAGGTCTCATCATCTGCGCGGACTTCCCGCCAAAGGCCGCGGCGAGCTTTTTCATGCTCACCTCCTTGTCCGAGGGCACGATCACGCAGACCGCTTTTCCATCGACCTCCGCCATCAGGGTCTTCAACACCCGGTGCGGTGGCTCGCCGATCGCCTCCGCCGCCTGTAACCCGATGCGTTCGGCCGAAGGATCATAGTCATAGCTGACCGTGGTGAAGGTCACGCCGGCCCTTGTCAGCATCTGTGTCGCGCGGGTTGTCCTGGACATGGGCGTCTCAGCGGAAGTGCTGCTCGTATAGGTCCGGCTTGAATCCGACGATGATCTTGCCATCGGAATCCAGAACCGGACGCTTGATCATCGAGGGCTGTTCCAGCATCAACATCACGGCCTTGTCTCGGTCGAGACCCGCTTTGGCCGTATCGTTGAGCTTGCGGAACGTCGTTCCAGCGCGGTTGAGAACCGTTTCCCAACCTGCGGCGTCGACCCAGGTCTGGAGACGGGCGCGGTCGATCCCCTCCGCCTTATAGTCATGGAAGCGATAGCTGATGCCGCACTCATCGAGCCAGCTGCGGGCTTTCTTCATCGTGTCGCAGTTCTTGATGCCGTAGAGAGTGACGGGCACGGTGGATCCTCCATATCATCCGGAACCGATACCAACCGCTGCGCCAGCTCTGCAAGCCTTGATATGGATCATCTTGGGCCATGCTCTTTGGTCATGGCTCACCTGCCACCTTGTGGATTGCGGGGCAGGCGGGGTGAGCCCACATTAAGCCCATCAAAGGAGCAGACCATGACAGCCCGATCCATTCGCACATCCACCCGCTTTATTGGACGCGCGCTCGCCGTCTTTGGCGCTGCGGTGCATGCTTCCAGCGCCGTCGAAAATCACCGCAGACCAGCTAAGCGCGATCTCGAGCTCCTCGGTATCGATCCCAAGGCGTTCGACCAGATCTGATCGCGGTCTGCAGCCTGACCATGTTTTAGGCAGCTATACCGATTGTTAACTCTGCTGTCGCATCATCTCCGGATACCAGGGAGGTGGTGCGGTGGCTGCGATTGCTCAAAGCATGGTTGATGACGCACTGTCGGATGGCCCGGCAGTGGACCCTCGAACGCTCCAGGCGTCGGTGGGCCGGCTTGCTCTAGAGGCATCCGATCTCGGTTTGCACCTCGTCGACATTGCGGGCACCATTCAGGACACGGCCGCACAGTCTTCCGAACATGCAAGCCTCCTTTCCCGCCTGACGCAGGCTGCCGAAGGTATTGCCGAGGCCAATGGCGAAATTGCCCGGTCCTTGAGCGAGACCGACAAGCTGGCTGCCAGTGCCAGACAGGTACTGGGCGAGCAGGCGCAGCAGCTAAGCGGCTCCGTGGTCGCGATCGACCATATGGTCACCGCCTCCGAAGAGATCGGCGCCGAAATCAAATCCTTCTCCGTGGCCTTGGCCGATGTCGGGCGCCTGGCCGACGCAATCGGAACGATCGCGCGGCAAACCAATCTTCTGGCTCTGAACGCCGCGATTGAAGCAGCGCGCGCGGGCGACGCGGGCAAGGGATTTGCCGTCGTCGCGGCCGAAGTTCGCGCTTTGTCGCTTCAGACGTCTCAGACCACAAGTTCAATTCAATCGACGCTCGAACAACTGAGCGGAAGGATCGAGCGCCTTGTCGCGGCAGGCGAGGGTGCGCGGGTTTCTGCCGAAGGGGTGAAGAGCACCGCCAAGGATGTGCAGGGATCCTTCAAGGGCGTCGAGGACGTCATGTCGCAGATCCTCGACAGCGCGTCTTCGCTGGCGTCCACCACCGAAGTTGTCGATCGCCAATGTAGCGAATTTGCCGGATCGATAGCGACCGCAGCCAGCACACTCTTAAAGTCCAACGACAAGCTGCAGGAAACCTCGGCGCGCGTCGGCGAGGTCGTCGCGATCTCGGAGCGCATCATCCAGGCAACGGCAAGTGCTGGAACGGAAACACCCGATACACCCTATATCCGCGCAGCCATGGAGATCGCGGCCGAGGTCTCGGCCACATTCGAGTCCGCCGTTCACGCGGGGCGGATCGATATGGGTGCCCTTTTCGATCGGCAGTATCAGCCGATCAGAGGCAGTGATCCTGTCCAGTACATGACGCGGTTCACCGAATTCACCGATCTCGTGCTGCCGTCGATCCAGGAAAAGGTGGCGGCAAGCGACGAGCGGGTGGCATTCTGTGCCGCGGTTGACAACAACGGTTACCTTCCCACCCACAATCGCAAGTTTTCGCAGCCGCAGCGCCCCGGCGACATCGAGTGGAACACGGCCAATTGCCGCAACCGCCGCATCTTCAACGACCGAGTTGGCCTGTCGGCGGGACGCAATACGGAGCCCTTCCTTCTGCAAACCTACCGCCGCGACATGGGCGGCGGCCAGTTCGTGCTGATGAAGGACATTTCCGCGCCGATCACCGTCAACGGCCGGCACTGGGGTGGCTTGAGACTGGCTATCCGGGTGTAGGATCAGCGGCCAGGCAAGCAGCGAATTGAACCCGTCAAGGAAGGCGCGGCTACACTTTGTGGTAGGTGCTATAGGCGGGAGATTGGAAGCGCACGGATAACGATTTCGTCCTGGCGGAAGCGGCGCTCCAGACCGGAACGAAAATCAGCCCACCACTCGCGGTCAACATCATCGACCATGACCTCCGCCGTGACGATCGCGTCACGCTCGACGCCGGCGTCGCCCAGCCAGAGGCCCTCGGCGGGAGCGCTGCGATAGAAGGTCATGCCTCCGAACCGATGCGTCAGCTCCTCGCGCAGGGATGCAAAGAGTTCGGGCGAAAAAGGCGACCCGGACGCATCAGCCGTCGGCAGAAGGATTTGTACCAGATGCATCAGTCCTTGCTCGCTTCGGCTTGTACCAGGATCAATCGCCATGAACGCCGAACGTTCCGTCAGCATCGACTTCGCTCCCCGCCTCACGATTCTCCAGACGCGAGAGCTTGCCGATCTAGCCAGAACACGCCGTGCGGCGGTGTCGTCGCTCGTGAATTGACGCCGATCGTGCGCATAATGCCCGGGTCACTGTGGCTCTTGATCTGAGCACCTAAGTCTTGCGCCTTCGAAGCGCTTCCTTGAAGAGTTCGAAAGCCCTCGTGCCCCGCCGATCGGGGTAATAGAGGTGGTAACCGGCGAACGGCTGGCACCACGGCTCCAGCAGGCGAGTAAGACGGCCATCGGCAAGCGGCGCTGCCACCAGATCCTCCAGGATATAGAGGATGCCGAAGCCCTCGAGAGCGGCGGCCACCAGCAGGTCGCCGTCGTTGAATGCCGGCCCGCGGCCTGGCCTGACCGTCACCGCATGGCCGTCGCGCTCGAATGACCAGGGAGAGAGGTCGCCATGGGCGTTGCGGTAGGCGATACAGCGATGCTTCGTCAGGTCCGCCGGCTCCATCGGCGCCGGATGGTCCCTCAGATAGCCGGGAGCGGCCACCACCGCGATGCGAAGCGGAGCCCCGATCGCCAGTGCAATCATGTCCTGCTCCAACCGCTCGCCGAGCCGAATGCCCGCATCGTAGCGACCCGCCACGACATCGGTCATCCCGTCCTCCACGCATACCTCCACCTCAATGCTCGGGTAGCGGCGCATGAAGGACGGGAGCATCGGCCACAGCAAGGTGTCCGCGGCGTGTTTGCCCGTCGTGATGCGGACAGTGCCGATCGCTGCCCCGCGCGCATGGGACAGCGCCTCGATCTCGTCGTCCAGCTCGGCCAGTGCCGGTGACAGGGTGGCAAGCAGGCGCTCGCCGGCAGCGGTCGGGGCAACGCTACGCGTCGTGCGGAAGAGTAGGGCAAACCCGAGCTGCGTCTCGAGCCGCTTCATGGTCTGGCTCAACGCCGACTGAGTGACTCCGAGCCGTCGCGCGGCACGTGTGAAGCTGCGGTCGGACGCGATCGCCGCGAAGATCGCGAGGTCGCCGAGCTGGTCTGGACGCATTGATGATCCCTGCTACTGGGGTCTATAACTGATTAGGCGATTATCTTTACTCATTAGCATGGGTACTTAAGCTGCAACAGTGGAAGCAAGAAGGAAGCAGGCGATGAGCAAGATTTGGTTGGTAACGGGCGCAAGCCGCGGACTCGGACAAGAAATTACACGCGCGGCGCTCGATGCGGGAGAAACGGTCGTGGCAACGGCAAGGTCCGCCGAGGCGGTATATGAGGCCTTCGCGGACGAACAGGATCGGCTGCACATCCTCGCGCTGGATATCACCGATGCCCATGCGGCGAACAGAGTCGCCGCCGAGACCATCGAGCAATTCGGTGCAATCGACGTGCTGGTGAATAACGCCGGCTATGCCGAACTGGGGTTCTTCGAGACCTTCACCGATGCCGCGCTGCGACGCCAGTTCGAGGTCAATCTGTTCGGTACGATGAACGTCGCACGCGCGGTCGTCCCACACATGCGTAAGCGTCGCTCAGGCCTCATCGTCACGATTTCGTCGATCAGCGGCCTGGTCTCCAACGCCGGAGGAGCGGTGTACTCGGCGTCGAAATTTGCGGTCGAGGGATGGATGGAGGGCTTTGCTCAGGAACTGGCATCGTTTGGGGTCCGCTCGCTCCTGGTTGAGCCCGGGATGCTGCGCACCGACTTCATGGACCAAAAGTCGGCGGGTTTCGGCTCCATCGACATTCCAGATTATGCCGAGGCTATCGCGCAGTATCGGGCGTTCGTGGATGGGGCCAACGGCAACCAGCCGGGCGATCCGAAGCTGCTCGCCGCGCGGATCGTGGCGCTTGCTTCTCAGGGCGAAGCACCATCGCGGTTCGTGTTCGGCGACGACGCCCGGCAGTGGGCCGACACGAAGGTCGACCAGTTGCGGCAGGAGATCGCCCGTTCAGCCGATCACGACTGACTGGGCACTCGGCCGACCTTGCGGCAGAGCGCTGGTCGACCCATTCGGCCCGGCGAGCGACCCCCTCGGCTGTGTATGTTGGTGACGCAGCTGTCCGTTAGCCTGGGCACAAATCGGGGGACTTAACCCCGGAGACAAGTGTTAGATGATACTGCATCAGTGTAACCCCGTCTTGCGCTCGAATGGCTGCATGCGTGGTTCCGACCATCTCAAAGAGGCTTGACGCTGTCCCAGAGGTCGTTTCCGAGCGTCTCGCCCGCTCGATCAAGAGGCCGGGGGCGGTGCACAATTCAGGAGGGAAGGCGCCACGGAAGTCGTAGCGCTGCAACTCAGTCACGGACCAGACGCGCACTTGTGAAAAGCGAAGGGCAAGAGATCCGGTTCGAGCGTAGTCGGTGGTGGCGATCCATCTTGCCCCCGTTTCCTCCAGCATTTCAGTGATGGCATCTTGGGTTCCTGACCATCCGCGCGTCTGGTTTGGTGGGTTGTCAGCCGTGCCGATCGGTGTAAGCGGGTTGAAGAAGGTCGCGACTAAGCCGGCGCTCATCAATATCGAGACGACGAGGGTGGTCTTGATCCAAAACCGCGGCGATTTGGCTTGAGAAAGGCCAAAGGCTGCGGGAACGGCGAAGAGCGTCTGCAGCGGCACGATCCAATTGGCTTGAACCTGCGCATGTGTTGCGTGATATGCGAAATAGAGCAGGAGCGGAACAGAGCTCCAGATCAGCAGTGCGCCGTCTTTTGGTGGGGCTTTGAGAGCTCGAAAGGCAAACCAAGTGACCAAGGGCGTTGGCGCTAGGAGCAGGATCGCGGCATATTCGCCAAGATATCGGGTCGAGAAGCCGGAGGCGACGAGGCGCGCACCTTGGCGTTCCAAGCCGAGCCAGTTGTTCTGCAGGTTCCAGAACACATAGGGAAGAAGTGGCAGTATTGCCGCTACCGCAGCCATGTAGGGCAGAGGTGTGAACAGATACGCTCGGCCTTTGGGCGTGGCGAACAGGTAGGCAATCAATCCAAAAGCCAGAAAGGCATTGGTGAACTTCGATACACCGCCCAGCCCGATGAGGAGACCTGTGCAGACCCACCATAGCGTTGCGGAACGTGTCTCGGGATGCGTGTTGATCGCTCGGATTGCCGTCCAAAGGGCGGCGCTCCAGAACAAGGTGGAGGGCGCGTCGGGGGTGGCGAAACTTCCCAGAGCGAAGACAGGAAGGCTAAGGTTATAGACCGTTGCGGCGAGCACCGGCACACCCACCGCGCCACCGGACATGCGTCGCGCGATATCGCCAACGAAGTACCCCGAGGCAACGAAACCAATAACCGGAAACAGGCGGATACCGAGCTCGGTTTCACCGAAGAGGCTGGTTCCCATGCGGATCATGTAGGCGATCATGGGCGGATGATCGTAATAACCAAGCGCCAGATCGCGGGCCCATAGTGCATAATAGGCTTCATCATCAAAGAGGGGTACGAATGCAGCGATGGCGAGGTGAACGGCAAGAAACGTGAGTGATATCGTAAAAACGGAAGTCCGCACCGAGAGGTACCCTTTGAAGGAGAATGCCGTCTTCTTGCCAGCGGCGCCAAGTTAAAGCCGCTTATTGCCTGCCCTCTTAGGGGTCAGCGTAGTCTTGTGGATGGAAGGCTATGTCCGCCATCAAGCTCTCCGAATCGCGGGGAAAACTGCAGGATGCAGATGCACAGAGCCTAGTTACACCATCCCGCTGCTGTTCAGTTCTGGCTTAACAAATCAAAATAATTGGCCCGGTGATTTCCCGCAGGTTTTCGCGACAATGGACTAAAATTCATCAAGCTCCATCGAACATATTTGTAGAGTTTACCCATGACCGTTCAACATCTCGTCGCGCCAGAGGCGGTGCCTCGCGTTCTCCTCGTCGAGGATGACGAGGAGATTGCCGCAATGGTGATCGAAATGCTGACCGAGAATGGTCTTGAGGCGGTTGCAGTTGGCTCAGCCGCTAAGATGGACGCTGCGCTGAAGAAGCAAGCTTTCGATTTGATCGTGCTCGATGCCATGTTGCCAGGAGAGGACGGGTTCAGTATCTGCCGGCGGCTGCGGGCATCATCGACCGTACCCATTATCATGCTCACGGCACTCGGTGACGAAATCAACCGCATCGTGGGCATAGAGCTTGGAGCGGACGACTATGTTACCAAGCCATTTCATCCGCGAGAATTGATGGCGCGCATAAGAGGGCTCCTCCGGCGGGCAGCTTACGGTGCGGACCAACCTCAGCAGCCTACGGCGATGCAGTTCGCCGGCTGGCAGATCGATCCGATCCTGCGACAACTGGTCAATCCAGACGGCGTGCACGTTTCCATGACGACGGCAGAGTTCGATATTCTTCTGGCCTTCTGCCAAAATCCGGGTCGTGTCATGACGCGCGAACAACTTCTAAGATTGACCCATGCCGGGCTTGCAGGCCCGGTCGAACGCAGTATCGATGTTCACATCAGCCGTGTCCGACAGAAGATTGAACCCAATGTTCGCGAGCCGAGTGTCATCAAGACGGTCCGGCTGGGTGGCTACATGTTCACCCCGAGAGTGGAGGTATGTTGATGTCGTCTCGCTTCTGGGCTGGATCTCTCCGCCGCCAGATTGCGGCGCTCGCTATTGGCCCCATTGGTGGCCTCCTCATCTTGGCAGTGATTTCCGATTGGCTGTTGCGTGATGATCTGGAGAGCGTTTCCTACGCCCGAGCGACCGCACTGAAGATCGAGACGGTGGTCGATCAGGTCCGAGCGTCCACCTCTCCGCAACAGGAGGCAGCTATTCTTGAAGCCACGTCCAGCACAGGGCTTCGCGTCGAAGAAGTCGCAGCGGCAGAGCTTTCAAAGGACGAGACGAGCATTGTCGTTGAAAATGTCCGCCACCTTGTGCAGGAGAATCTACCCGTAAGGTTCACAACGGCTCTCCGCACGGAAACCCCGACCGGAGACCTTCACGATGTGCTCGTCGTCGGGATCGACTCCGAACGGGCGCTGGCGTTTCTTCCCGCGCCACCTCCTCCCGATGCTTGGATTAGCGACCAGCAGGTCAGTGTCGTGTTGCAAATGTTGGTCCTCGTCCTGCCGGTGGTTCTTTTGTCGCTGTATGCGGCACGGGTGATCTCCGCCCCGCTCCTCGACTTTGCCAAAGCAGCAGAAACGTTGAAGCCCGACGACGGTCCGGATCGGCCTTTCGACGAACGTGGCGCAGCCGAAATCCGGACCTTGGCCAGATCCCTCAATGACATGCGCAGTCGCCTGCGCATGATGATCGATGATCGCACGCGTATGCTGCGTGCGATAAGTCACGACCTCCGGACACCGCTGACGCGTCTGCGTCTGCGCGCGGAGCGTTCAACGCAACCAGAGCTGAAGGCAGCACTGTTGAAAGACATCTCCGCTCTTAGCGACATGATCAACGATACGCTTACCTATCTCAGCAAGGAAATGGCGGCCGAAAAGCCAGTCAACGCCGACCTCCCCAGCCTCTTGACGACCGTATGTTCGGACTTTTGCGATGTGGGCTTCAATGTGAAGTATGTCGGACCCGACCGCTTTGCATATAGCTGCAAGCCGCGCTCACTGGCGCGCGCGATCACCAATCTCGTCGAAAACGGCACGAAGTTTGCTCATGAAATCACGGTCGAGCTTTCGGTGCTTGAAGATGGCATTGTGCGCATCAGTGTCGTTGACGACGGTCCAGGCCTTCCCAACAGTTTGCGAACACGCGTGCTGGAGCCGTTTTTCAAGGTCGATTCGGCTCGGACATTGTCCGATCGCAGTGGGTTTGGTCTCGGGCTCTCGATCGTCGACGACATCGTTCGGGCACACGGCGGAACGATCCAACTTGTGAATAGGGCACCGCATGGGCTTGCGGCACAGATGGATTTTCCTGCCGAAGGTAACGCGGCAGGCGATACTGCGTCGAAGACGCCGAACCATGATCTTGCCCGTGCTGGGTAACCGACGAACCGATCGGATCGCCTCGAAAAGGCTGTGCAACGCAGCTTTGCCTCGACCGAGGAGAAGGCGGCCACGCGGCGTCTTCATGTTTCGTAACATTTCGCAACAAGACCAAGCACACCAGCTGAAGTAGCGCTCCTATAACTTCGCCTGAACTCTCAGTGCAGGCGAGACTATGACAATACAATCACTTAGAGGCTCGCAGGAAGGCCATCTTCTCGCGCAGCAAAAAGGACTACCGGGCAACGCGACAGTGATCCCCGACAGGTTCTTCGCTGTCCGAGGGTACCATGGCACTTCTGCTTCCATGTGGTCACCGCGTGCCGACGACATCGGCCGCGCGCGGCGTTCCTGAGAAGGAACGCCTTGAATGGTTCAGCTTTCTTGCGCTTGCGAGCTCCCGGTCCAGCTTGCATCCGAGCCCGTCCGCCAGCCGCCGGAGCTATCCGTCATCGTCCCCACATTCAACGAAGCCGCTAACGTGCATCTTGTGATCGACGCGCTCGACAGGTCTTTACCCGGTATTGCGTGGGAGGTGATTTTCGTTGATGACGATAGCCCCGATGGTACGGCTGATCGCGTAAGGAGCATTGCAAAACAGGACGCGCGCGTGCGCTGCCTTCGTCGGCTTGGGAGGCGCGGCCTTGCGGGGGCCTCGATCGAGGGTATGCTCTCGTCGTCGGCGTCCGTCGTCGTCATAATGGACGGTGATTTGCAGCATGACGAGTCGCTGTTACCGGAGATGCTTCGTCGCATTCGGTCTGGCGACGATCTCGTTATAGCGAGCCGCTTCTGCAATATTTCGGGCGCCGCAGGTACCGCTGCGGACGGTTTCTCGAGCAAACGTCTTGCCGGCAGCCGATTGGCAACACGCTTGGCTCGAACGCTGCTGAAGATCGACGTCAGCGATCCCATGAGCGGGTTCTTCGCCATGCGACGCCCTGCTTTCGAAGCGCTCGCCCCGCGTCTTTCCACTCAAGGTTTCAAGATTCTGATGGATATTCTCGCGTCGGCGCCGGATCCGCTGCGAACGAGCGAGATACCTTTTCGCTTCCGCCCTCGGCAACATGGTCTCTCCAAGCTCGATAATCTTGTGGCGGTTGAATATCTCGGCCTGCTGCTCGCTAAATTAACGGGCGATATGCTTTCGCTCCGCTTCCTGCTGTTCTCACTCATTGGCGGAGCGGGCGTTATTGTGCATCTGATGACGCTGAAGGCGGCACTAGCCTTCGACCTATCGTTCTGGCTAGCGCAGATGACGGCGGCGTACGTCGCGATGACGGGCAATTTCTTCCTCAACAATGTCCTGACCTACCGGGACCGCAGGTTGAAGGGCTGGCGGCTTATTTCCGGCCTCGCATCGTTCTATGTCGTCTGTAGCATCGGTGTGGTTGCGAATGTTGGTATTGGGCAGATCCTCCATGACCAAGCGTCCAGTTGGTGGCTGGCAGGTCTGGCGGGTGCCTGTATGGGCGCTGTCTTCAATTACGTGATTACCTCCGCATTCACCTGGCGCGTACGATGACCAGGACATGCCAAGCGGCCCATGGTGTCGGCCATTGACGCCGCCCACCCGGCCGCCCCGTCGAAAAGAACTGCCTCCTTCGATGCCGCAACAGTTAGATGATCGCGCCGCCATACTGCGAGCCGCCACATGCATCATTGTGGCTGGTGCGCTCGTTCGCTTGGGTCTCGCGGCGCTGCTCGATCCTGGCGTCGACGAGGCTTATGCCATGGCGGTCGCAACGCAATGGCAGCTCTCATGGTTTGATCACCCTCCAATGGCTTTCTGGTGGGTCAAGGCCATGCGCGAGCTGGCCAAGCCGTTCTGCGGCGACGAGGTGCCGGTTCTGATACTGCGTCTGCCCTTCGTACTTGCCTTCACCGCAACAAGCGTGGTGATGTTCGATCTCACCCATCACCGGTGGGGACCAAAGGCTGGATTGTGGACGCTGTTGGCGCTGAGCCTCGCACCGTTCTTCCTCGTCTCTGCCGGATCCTGGATGGTCCCCGACGGCCCTCTGCTCCTGTTTCTTGCCCTGACGGCTTGGCTGCTCGACAGGATCCTGTTTTCTGGGTGCGAGCCGGCGCGGCGACGCCAACTGTGGTATGCTGCCGGACTCACTCTCGGACTGGCCGGGCTTTCCAAATACCACGCCGCACTTTGTGCCCTCGGCGCGGCCTTGTTCATTCTCGCGACACATCATCGAAGCCAGTTGACGAAGTCGGCGCCTTGGTTGGCAGTCGCAATCGCCGGGGCCACCGTGTCGCCTATCCTCGTTTGGAATGCTCAACATCATTGGGTCTCGTTGTTATTCCAGTCGTCGCGCGGCCTTGGGGCAGGCGGCTCCAATTGGCTCGCGTTCGGTCGCGCGATAGTTGGGCAAATGGCCTATCTCGGCCCATGGACGTTGGTTGCTTCGGTTGCAGCACTTTCCTGGTCTCTTCGGGCAAAGGATAGCCGGACCGGCTCAGCAGCATTCCTGGCGGCGATCGGCCTGCCTCCGATCGTCCTCTTCACCGCTGTGCCACTCTGGGGTGGGGATGCCTTGCCTCATTGGCAAATGCCGGGCTGGCTGTTTCTGTTGCCGATGCTCGGTCATGCCATCGCGACATTTGAATCCCGCCGCCCCAAAATCAAACGTTTCGTCAGAGCCTTCGCGGCCACGGCGATAGCGGGGCTTACGCTGGTATTGATTGCTGCTACGCTAATCCGGGTTGCCCCGCCGTCGTCAACTCTTGTGGCCCGTTTGGGACTCGGCAGCTTCCTCCAGGAATCGGTAACCTGGCGCGGGCTTGCAGACAGCCTCACAGAGCGAAGGTTGCTCCCGACGACATCGAACATGAGCGTGCCAGAAGACCGTCCGTTGGTCGTTGCATTTAGATGGATTGATGCCTCTCGCATCGCCGAAGCGCTGGGACCACGAGCGACCGTTATCGTGATTGGCAATGATCCACGCGGGTTCGCCTTCCTGGCCGACTCCGCCGCCTGGCTCGGCCGTGATGTCTTGTTCATCGGCCGACCCAGTAGCTTCCCTCGTGGTCTGAAGTTGGCTCGACCACATTTCACCCGCATGGATCGCCAAGCACCTATCCCGATCAAGATCGGCAACGAAACCTTGTTCCAGGTGGAGGTTGCACTCGGCCGGAACCTGCTATCCCCCTTCTCGTTGCCGTACCCGCGCCGGTAACCTTAGGTTGAAAGAGGCTTTTGTAGAATTACTGTGCTGCACTGACGGCGCTCTGCCATCATTGTCTTCGGCCCGAGACACGCTGCCAGCGAAGGCCCCCCTGTGGGAGGCCTTCAACTGCGTGGAAACGGACTTCTTCCTGAGGTCCATTATCGAGCGGTAAATA
The DNA here is from genome assembly GCA_964396135.1 of uncultured Neorhizobium sp. Classification (GTDB taxonomy): domain Bacteria; phylum Pseudomonadota; class Alphaproteobacteria; order Rhizobiales; family Rhizobiaceae; genus Neorhizobium. The sequence goes on along the minus strand of CAYNED010000025.1, from coordinate 2,968 downwards.
TCGCGTCGATCTGCGGGGCGTTGCGCGAGAAGACTCGCCATAGAAGAACTGCGAAAACCAGCATCACATTCCATGCAATCACGACATCGGAGAGGAAGTGGGCCCCATGCAAGACTCTGGTGAAGGAAAATCCTGCCGCCAGAATGCCGATCGCTCCAAGATAAGCGATCGAATATTTTGGCTTAACGAACACGACGAGTGTGAGGAGGGCAAAGGCAGTTGCCGATTCTCCCGAGATGAATGAACAATTCCTGGTGCATTGGTCGGTCAGTTCCCAAGGGGGTGTGAAGAACGCCTCGCCTCCAAATTCCTGGAGAGCTCTTGGGCGTGCTCTACCAACAAGCATCTTGATCAGGTGAACGGATAGCCCCGGTCCCGCAGCAAAAAATGTGATCACGAACAACAACTTGTGTGGCGCAGGTCGTTGCTTCAAACTCCTCAAGAACGGATTTGGAATGAGCAGCACCGCTGCGATCCCGATCACGGCCCACGGTAGAAATCTGTTGACGTCACGAAATGCGATCAGGGCGCTGTTGTTATTCAAGTCAAAGCCTGAGCCGGCGACCCAAAAAAATCGACTCACAGCGAGATCTACTTCCGGAACTGCCGCAAAAAAAATCGAAACGACGCCCAGAAGTATCAACGCCTGTAGAAGGGAATCTTTGGCCTTGTCAGTCGCGGGATTTGAAATTGCATTTTTGGAGTGGTTGAGATGAGTTACGTTCATCCGTGGTCCCTCGTTGAAGGCCACGTTCTCCCGCCGGATTGTCAAGTTTTGACCAAGAGCCGGTGAACAGCGCGTCAAAATTTGCGGGTCAAATTATGATTTCATCTCTCGTGCTGATAGTGGAGGATGACAGGGAGATAGCACTCCTGTTGGAGAGATATCTTGCAAGGGCTGGCTACAGAACCATCAATGCATCGACAGGCCGGACAGCTCTTAAGCATCTGCAGATGCTGAGGCCGGACCTGGTGTTGCTCGATGTCGGGCTGCCGGATATCGACGGCTTCGATCTTTTGACGAAAATCCGGGGGAGCTCCATCGTCCCGGTGATATTCTTGTCGGCGATGGATGACAGTACCGACAAGCTGCTGGGGCTGAGACTAGGCGCGGACGATTACGTCACGAAGCCTTTCAACCCGCAGGAGGTCGTGGCGCGTATTGGCGCAGTGTTGAAGCGAACTACGGGCCTTGCCGGCAATGAGGTCATCCGACACGATGAGATTGAAGTCCAACTCGACTCGCACATCGCGATTGCAGCAACAAAGAAGGGCCGGTTGCAGCTGCCGCTGACGGCAACAGAATTTCGCCTTCTGGTCTGTTTTATTCGTTCTCCCTTCAAGACCTTTGCGAGAGCATCGTTGATGGACGCGTGTCTGCCCGAAAGCGAGGCCCTAGATCGAACCGTCGACATGCATATCGCCAATCTGAGGCGAAAGCTGGCGGATTGTGGCCAAGAGGGGTACATAGTGACCGTCCGCGGTATAGGGTATCGTTTCGCGAGGTCGACAGGTGTCTAGACCGGCCCTCTCAACACTGACAGCTGCGCTGGTAGCTGTCATTCAACTCCTAACAATCGCGCTACTCTACGTTCTCGTCGATTGGTATATCGATCATGCTGAAGTAGCTGCATTGGATGCGCTGCCCCCTGATGCGAAAACCGCGTGGATGAGCATTAGTAAAGGCGAGATACCCGATGCAAAGGCTCTCGCAGCACTAGCGCCACTTTATCCGCAACTAGAGGAAGCCACAGAAGCATCACCTGTTGAGGGCGTTCTGGGCTTCGGCTTTCTACTGATCGTTTTTACAAGCGGAATCGGCGTCGTCTTGGCTTATCGGATCGTGGCACCGCTAACCCGCTTGACCATCGCCGCAGAAAAGATCGGCCAGGGAAATTTTCAGGTCAATGTGGAACCTGGGGCAACCAAGGAAGTGGAAACTCTGGCGATCACGATCAATCGCATGGCTAGCGAGTTGCTCGCTCTGGAGACCCGCCTGAAATTCAACACCCGGGCGGTTGCCCATGAATTGCGTACGCCGCTGACCGTGTTGCAGGGCAACCTGCAAGGCATGGCCGACGGTGTCCTTGCAGCCAACGAGGAACGTTTGCGAGCTCTGCTGGTGCAAAGCCAGGGAATGTCACGTCTCGTGGACCAGTTGAATACACTCTCGTTGGCAGGCACCATCAACTTTGTCACGGCGACAACGACGACCGACTTGGCTCTGCATGTTTCTGACACGGTGACCCTGTTTCAGACCTCCGCAGGCGACACCATCGATTTCCGAACACACCTGCAATCGGCACCGGCAAAGATCGACCCGGAGCGGTTCCGCCAGGCTCTGCTCGCTCTTCTCGAGAACGCGCGTAAATACGCGGGTGAGTTTGGCCCGATCGATATCTATACTGGTTTGGACGAGGCCGGACGGTCATTCATCTCCGTCCAAGACAAAGGTCCGGGACTGCCTGCCCACGTACAGCACTCTTCTTTTGACATGTTCTGGCGAAGCGAGAGCCTCAACGGCCATGGTCCGAGCGGTTCCGGCCTTGGTCTGACGGTTGTTAAGGCGATTGCGGAAGGACACAATGCCCGCTTTGAAGTGGGAAATAACCGCGACGGAGGTTCCTACGCCACGATCGTGTTTTAGGTCCTGTTGGCGGCGGGTCAGAACCTACTGGTAAGCCTCCGCTGGAGTCCCGCTCATAGCTCGAGCGCTATATGGCCCGCGACCGGGGCGGCCATGCGCGAGTGCTAGAGGGCGTCCAAACGGCCTACCGGAGGAGTGAAAATCACTCCCACTCGATCGTGCCGGGTGGCTTGCTTGTGACGTCGTAGACCACCCGGTTGATGCCACGCACTTCGTTGATGATCCGCGTGGCAGTACGACCAAGGAAGTTCATGTCGTAGGGGTAGAAGTCCGCCGTCATGCCGTCCACGGACGTGACGGCGCGCAGGGCGCAGACGAAGT
>CAYNED010000024.1:8106-21326 GCA_964396135.1 uncultured Neorhizobium sp. | reverse complement strand
ATCTTTTCGCAAAGCTTTCATGCCGGTGGATCAGTGGGCATGTTCCGCCGGAGGGCCAAGGGTCACAGAGGGGGCCGGAAATTCGACGTCGTGATCGCCGGACTGGTCGATCCACGCATCTTCGGTGTCGCCACAGGATTGGATAACGGGGAAGAAGATCCTGGTGCCTTCTTTTGCGTCCGAGTCAAAGGTTCCTCTGAAGGCGAACTCATCGAAGAAGTCATCCGGCAGGCTTCCCCCGCTCCAGCTGATTTCCTTGACCCCTTCCGTGAGCTCGTTTCCATGGCTGGAATAGGGCTTGTCATATTCTCCAATGACGGTGTCGATCTTCCACCCAGCCTTTTGCATTGGTTTTACGTTGTAAAACCCCTCTGGGATACGAACGCGGATGCTTGTCGTCGCTTCCCCACCGCACCCATGGCCAACTACGAGAACCGCCCGGTAGGTCGCTCCCGCCTGAGCTTGTTTTTCCTGCAGGACGATATGAGCCTGGGCACCAGACGAAAGCGTAAGAGCGAAAGCTGAAACCGCAGCTGCGACCGAAGTAGCCTTCATGATTTCCTCCATCAGAAGTGTGCTTAGTTCTTGGGCGGGACTTCCAGCTTGAATGGGATGGTTTGAACCTCTCCGCCTCCCATGAATTCGATCCATAGCGCGTAGGTGCCGGGGGCCGGCGGCGTGACGAACAGGTCCATCTCTGCTGAGATCGGTGTGGACGAAGCAAGGGCACCATGATCCGAATGGCCCGCGCCATGTCCATCGCCGCCATGTCCAACTACGTCATGTCCACCAGCGTCATGTCCAGGTGTTGCGTGATTTCCTGCAGAATCCGCACGCGGTGCCGTATGACCGCCGTGTGCTGCATGGGGGGGTGCAGTTTCTGCAGAGGGGGCAGTGTGGTGACTATCGGCACCTTCCGCCGCGGCGTTGTGGCTGCCGTTGTTTGACTGGGATACGCTTTCGTCGCTGGCATGTGCGTGGACATAGGCAAGATCGGCAGCGCGAACGAAGACGGCATGCGCTGCAACCCCAAGGTAAGGAGTCAAGTCTCCCGCAGGCTCACCGTCCTTCTCGACAGAGATCTTGACCGCGCTTTCCTGCTCCGCTCTGAGCTCCGCCACATCCAATCTGACTGTGTAGTTGTCGTTGGAGCTTTCCAGCACGCCTACCTGGCTCCCGCTTTCAGTGGGTTCAGACGCAGTTGGTGACGCAGCTGCGGCAACATCTCCGACGTTCACGTCGAAGCGCAGGACTTGCTGGCCGTAGTCGCCGCTTGGAACGGCGTCGGTGTAGATGTGGTAAAGCCCTGGTGCGGGAAAGTTGAAGGTGGTCGAGAACGTGCCATCTTCTCCCGCGCTCTCCACGTGTTGGTGGACCAGCGTCGACAGCTGCGCATCGGTCGCAAGAATATGGAGCTCCTGGGTTAACTCCACCTCGTAATCCGAGATCTGTTCACCCGTCGTCTTGTCCTTGTAGACCAGCTTCATTTCCCGGCTGAGAGGACCCGTCACTTCGAGGGTCATCTCTCCTGAAACAGCTTCCTTGCCATCAGGCAAAGCAAAGACGCCCTTGATGACGTCCTCCTGCGCAAATGCTGAGGGAAGCTGGAAGAAAACAGTAAGGGAAACCCCGCCGATGGCGGCAATGGTAGCTCGTTTGTTGATCGTCATGTCTTCTCTTCCTGTATACCTCGACAGGTGGTGTACCTGCCGAGGCCGCCGTTTAAGATCGGACTAATGGCCGGATGCTTCTGGGTCCGGTGGCTCGCCGATCGAAGCGAAGATGTCAGGCTGTTCGTCGCCTTCGACGACAAGGTAGCCGGCCAGCCCACGTTCGGCACGCGAAAGTGCATGGTCCACGAGAACATATCTGCCGGGAACCTCGCATTTGAACTCCACGATGGCCGCACCACCCGAAGGAACAGTCACTGTCTGCACATCTGTCAGGGGAGGGCTAGTGATGGAGGCGGCTTGGTAGACGCGGTCGAAAATCTCGCCGATGACGTGGAAGGAGGAGGTGAAGTTGGGGCCGCCGACGCCGAAGAAAATGCGCACCGTCTCCCCCACCTTGGCCTGGAGCGGGAAATGCTCAGTCAATGCGCCCACATGCCCGTTGAACACGAAGTATTCGGGACGCTCGTTCAGCAGCTTGTCATAACTCTCCGTCAGCAAGCCGGCAGTGCCAAAGGGTTCTTCTGTGTAGATTTCACCCTGCATCACATAGAATTCCCGATCCACCGGCGCGAGGCCTTCCTCCGGCTCGACCAGGATCATGCCGTACATTCCCGCGGCAATGTGCATCGCGACGGGCGGAACCGCACAATGGTAGACATAAAGGCCGGGGTTGAGCGCCTTGAACTTGAAAGCGTGTTCTTCCCCAGGAGCTGATGTCGTCAAGACTGCGCCACCGCCTGGGCCGGTTGCTGCATGGAAGTCGACGTTATGCGCCATCCAGCTATCCTCGGGATTTTTCAGGTAGCACTCCACGGTGTCGTTGACGCGGACACGAATGAAGGGACCTGGCACGCGTCCGTTGAAGGTCCAGTACCTGTAGACGCTGTCGCCACCCAGATGCGCTTCCAACTCCACCGTCTCCAGATCGACGCGAACCGTTTGAGGCTCTCGACGCTCTAGAGGAGGAGGGATGTCAGTCGGATCGTGCGCAATGTCAGCGTGGTGGGTCATCTGCGGATTGACCTGGTAAAGGCGTCCGCTCATGCTCGTGCCGCCTGCACGCGACATCGCCATGTGCGCGCGTTGCGTGGCTGCTGCCTGCGGGGAAGCCGCTCCATGTGAGTGAGTCTGAGCCTGCGCCGCCTGGAGGCCAGCGCCTACCAGCGTCAACCCGGCCGCACCTCCTAGAAGGGTACGTCGGTTCAACACGACATTCTCGTGTTGGTTGGTTCCTTCGTGCTTGTCATTGGAATCTGACATGTCGATCTCCGTAATGAGGGGCTTGGCCTTGGGGCAGGCTACGGAGCCTGAATCGAGCTTTTCTGATCTTTCCAGGCTCTTGGCCAACGCCGTGCACCAAGAAAGGTTCACGATCGTCTCATCACCGAGCTGAAGCCGTGATTGACGACGGCGACGACCCAATCGAGACGGCTAGGTCAGGACCCTGACCGGAACCGCCTTCGACGCCGGCGTTTGGGAGAGTTTCTCGTGCAGCGAGAGCGGGATGAGTGGGTTGAGCTCGGGGTAATAGCCCGCGACGCAGCCATCGGGTAGATTGAAGGGGAGCACCTTCAATCCCCCGACCTTGCGCTCGCGCCCATCGTCAAGATCCGTCTGCAGACCGACCAGCTGCCCTTCGTGGAGACCGAGCTTCTCCATCTCCTTCGGGTTGATCAAGAGGACGTCGCGCGTCCCTTCAATACCCCTGAGGCGATCGCTGTAGCCATAGATCGTCGTGTTGAACTGGTCGTTGCTGCGCAGCGTCATCAGACGGTAGCGGCCGTCGCGGTCCTCGAAGCCGGCGGCGGAGAGTGCTTCTGGCACCGTAAATTCGGCCTTGCCGCTCTCCGTTTTCCAGATGCGCTCACGCGCGCTGTTGCCTCGATAGAAGCCACCTGGCGTAAACAGGCGCTTGTTGAAGTCGTGGAATTCGTCAGGATAGGTTTCCTCGATCAGATCGCGAACCCTACCGTAATCGCCCTGCCATTCGTCCCATTTCACCTTCGGATTGGGAGGGAGAGTGGCCTTTGCCAATCCAGCCACGATAGCCAGCTCCGACAGCAAATGTTCGCTGGCCGGTTTGTGCTTGCCCACAGAGCCGTGAATACAGCTCAAGCTGTCCTCCATGGAGACCGTCTGTGGTCCTCCTTGCTGCATGTCTTTTTCGCTTCGCCCGAGGCATGGCAGGAGATAGGCGACTTCGCCGTTGATCAGGTGGCTGCGGTTCAGCTTGGTGGCGATCTGGACTGTTAGGCGCATTTTGGTCCAGGCCGGTTCGATCACCTCGTAGTCCGGTATGGCGCGCACAAAATTGCCGCCAAGGCTTACAAATGCTCGGATGCTGCCGTCGAGGATGCCTTCGCAGGCTTCGACCGTATTGACGCCCTTCTCGCGCGGCGGGTCGAAGTCGAACATAGCGGCAAGCTTGTCCAGTGGAACCAGCTCCGGCTTTTCCGAGATGCCGACAGTTCGCTGCCCTTGAACGTTCGAATGGCCGCGAACGGGCGAGATCCCGGTACCATCACGACCGATATTGCCTTTCAGCAAGAGCAGGTTGACGAGCATGGCAATGCTCTCGAAACCGCCAACCTGCTGGGTCAGCCCCATGCCGTAAATGCCGATGACCCGCTCGGCATCGACATAGACCTGCCCTGCGGCCTCCAGTGCTGCCCGCTCAAGTCCCGATTCCCGCTCGATATCCTCCCAGCTGGTGGCCCTGACCTTTTGCTCGAACGCCTCAAAGCCACTCGTATGCTGTTCGACGAAATCGCGGTCGATCACCTTGCGGCCCTGTTGCTTGGCCTCGTCGTCCTTGGCGAACACGTGCTTGCACATGCCCATGACAGCCGCAATGTCGCCGCCCGTCTTTACCTGATGATACTGGCACGAGATCTGCGTCTCCTTGCGGGTCAGCATTTCCGTCGGGCTCTGCGGATTGATCATCGTCTCCAGTCCTTTTTCCCGAACCGGGTTGAAGGTGACGATCTTGCAGCCGCGCTTTACTGCCTCCTGCAGCGGATGAAGGAAGCGGGGACTATTGGAGCCGGTGTTCTGGCCAAAGAAGAACATCGCATCGCAGGTGGAAAAGTCCTGGAAGACCGACGTGCCGACGGATGCGCCGATGACCTTGTTGAGCCCGACCGACGTCGTCTCGTGGCACATGTTGGAGCTGTCGGGCAGGTTGTTGTGACCGTATAGCCGGGCATAAAGGGCGTAAAGATAGGATGTCTCGAGGCTTGCCCGGCCGGACGTGTAGAAGACCACGGACTTGGGATCGAGAGCCTTCAACTCCTGTCCGATTACAGAGAAGGCTTCCTCCCATGAACAGGGGACATAGCGGTCGCTGTTGCGATCGTACCGCATCGGATGGGTGAGGCGGCCCTGCTGTTCAAGATCGTGGTCTTTCCACCCCCGAAGTTCGGTGACGCTATGCCTGGCAAAGAATTCCGGGGTGCAACGGCGGGACGTCAGCTCCCAGAGAGTGGCCTTGGCGCCGTTCTCGCAGAACTCGAGCGGGTTGTGGTTGGCGGGTTTGGTCCAGGCGCAGGAGACGCACATGAAGCCGCCAGGCTTGTTTTGCCGCCGCAGCGTATCAAGCACCGTAGGAGCATTGAGTTCCTTGGCAAAGATTCTCGCAATGCCCTTGGCCGAGCCCCAGCCGCCCGCCGGACCATCGTAGTGCACCGTTTCCTTCTTCGACATGGACGTCCCCTTTTGATGGCTTCTCTGTTTGCGGCGGCGTTTGTACGCGCGTGGTTGCGCGCGCGAGTGATCAGCCAACCCATCAAGCTATCTGTTGTTCCATCACGGTGAGGTGCAGCTGGTTCGGGCATATCGGAGATCCAACATGCGCTTGGCAGAAACCTTTGCGCCGCCAGCGGGTTCTGATTCAGCTCAGCATCGCCGGAGGCGAAGTTGAAGCCTCTTCACGGCAAAGCAACCGACAAACGGGAGAGAGTCCATGCCAGAAAAACATCCAAATACCGTCCGGTGGGGCGGGCCCGGCGCCAGTCACGAAGATCGAACAAAGCCGATACCGGAAAAGCATGATCCCCGGCCCGACGGAGCGCCGACCAACCCGCCCGTCAGCCGCGTTTCAGGCGGCGGGGGAGAGCGCGACGAAAAGCATAGCCACGTCGACAACATGCGTAGCAGCAAGTCTCACACATCCGGCACTCCGAGCCCCACCTCCGGCCGAGAGTGGAAAGAAAACACGCCGCGCGATTAGCCCTGACAGCAACGATCGATCGTGAAGGGGAAGATTTCATGTGCCGCTGCGGCGGCGAACAGGGACACTTCTCTCCAGAGAAGCGGGCAATCAAAGCGGGGATCGGTCAAACGCAAGAAGCCCCGCCTCATCAGAGTGCGGGGCTTCAAGACGGTATCAAGCTGGCCTAGAGTTCCGGGCAACCCCGTACGTTGGCGAAGACCATCCGGCTGGGGCCGCGGCGGGTCATCCCTTCCACGGTGACGCTGCGACGGGTGACGCGCGTCACTTCCGCGCGACGAAGACCTTCGTCACGGGCAATCGATAGGGCTTGGCGGGGGCTGCATTCATCACGACGACTGTCGCGGCGATCACGGCGATCCCGGTCCTGGTCACGGATCACCGGTCGAACGCCGTCTGGCCCGATCCGCAGTTCAAGGTCCTGAGCCGCAGCAATAGGGGCAGTAGCAGTCATGGTCGTGGCGGTAAGGGCAATCACGATACCGGCCTGAGCCAGGATTTTCAGCATGTTCGTCTCCACGGAAGCGACCCGTGGGTCGCGCTAGTTGTTGGTGCCCTTAAACGCGCAGTTGAAGAACAGGTTCCTGCTGGATCATCCTCCACGCAAACTTTTCAAATTCAGCGAGCATAAATGAAAATGGCCGCCAAACCGGCAGCCATTGAGGCGGTGAAGTCAAAGCTTCGAAGTATCAGCGGAAACGCGGAGCGCGAGATGCGTTCATCAGCAGTTCCTGCTCAGTGGCGAAGGCGCCCAGCAGTTTTGTTAAACGGGCTTCTTCTTCCCGCTCCAGACGATACCGTTTCGCAAACTCGCTCACGCTCCAGACCTTGCGAATGCCGAATTCCGTGATCTGCTCGACGTCGATACGCTCGCTCATGGTACACCCCCGGATACGCGATATTCTGGCAGAACGTCGTAGGGGCAGGGAAGTTCCGGAAGAAGATGAAGATTTTGGTGGGGTGGAAAGCCTTAGCCGTCGTTAGCGGAACTGAGATCCTGCGGGCGTATGCCTTCGTCCGAACCGGAGGCCCGCAACCTTATTCCAGGGCCTGCTCCAGGATTATCCTCTCCCGCGGCAAGAAACACGATACCCTTCGGCTCAAGCGCCAGACGCAAACGCTCGGCCACCGCAGGGTCGACGGTTGATGCACTTTCGGCATCCGCGATGTCTTCAATGGAGAGGCCGGTTGCTTCGGCAAGATCTTCGATCGACAATGCGATCATGGCGCGCCCGGCGCGGAGTTGGGGTCCCGTCAGCATAACCCAAATCTGGGGCGGGCGATGGGGAAGTCAAGAAGTGAGGGAGCGGGCGGAAAACCGTTGCTGACGCTGATAGCGCTGTTCCAGCGCGATGCACCCCCAGACGATGCCGAGCAGAAGGTAGAAGTGGCGCCAGTGATCGGTGTCGATGACGTTACCGATCATACAGTGGCCCAAGATGACGATCCAGCCAATCATCAGGAAAGGCTGCCAGGGGCGGTTGCGCAGCAGGTAGCGGAAGCCTGCTACAAGCGTCCAGCCTATCAAGGTTAGATAGGTGACGAAGCCAAGCCAGCCGTAGGTCGTCAGCGATTTGAGCCAGATGTTGTGTTCGTCTTCTCCATACATCTTGCCGAGCACCAAGGGGCCTAGACCCAAGGGGCGCTCCATCGACAACAGAAAGCCAATCTTGTGGCGTTCAAACCGCCCCATGCGAGCGCCGTCATAGTCCTGAACCAGCTTCGCGCGCGAGGTGAAGAGATCCGCCACCTGTTCCGATTGCAGAGCGAGGACGAGAGCCAGGCAAAGCAACAGGAGCGCCGTGACTGATAGCAAGAGGATTTTCATCCGGAACGCGGCGCTACGCTCCTTGAGCAGCATGATGACGATCAGCATCAGTCCGCTGAAGGCAAGCAGTCCCCAGGCGGCGCGGGAGAAGGAAAGGAATACGCCAAGCGCGAGCACCAGCAGGCCTGCGATGGGGAGCGGCGACTGGATGAGCTTGCCCGTCAACAACCGGTAGAGGAGGTAGAGCATCGGCGCGATCAGATAGGGTCCGAAGACATTCGGATCCTCGAAGGCGCCCATGGCTCGGCCGTAACGGGTGAATATGTCGGCGCCCGGAAAGGCGTTGAAGTATCCAAGGATGCCGAGGACTGCCGTGATGATGGAGGCCGCTACCCAGGCCTTGAAGATCAGCGCGAGGCGCTGATGTCGATTTTCTACGACGGCGGCGAAGAAGACGGATGTCATGGCAAGGAAGAAGGAAACAGCCGAGTTCAGCGGAGCGCCGCTCATGTCCTTCATCACGGTGATCGCCAGCAGCCCGCCAACGTTGAAGACGAGCAGCATGGCAAGCAGGAGCCCAACGGTGCGGGAGATCGTGAGGCCAAGCAGGAACCAGACCGGGATCTGCGTTGCCATGATCAATTCGTATGGAGCGGGCTCCGACATCACAAAGCCCGACAGGAAAACCCCGAAGGTAATCATCAACGACCCGACGAGCGAAAGGCTCGTAAACCTTTGTTCGAAGGCAGGTTGGTCGTGGACGAGAGCGCTCAATATGCGTTGTCCACGTTCAGCAATCGGATCGGCGTCAAGAAGAGGATCTTCAGGTCGAAGAGCAGAGACCAGTTTTCGATGTACTGAAGATCATAGGCGGTGCGCATGCGGATCTTCTCGTCACTGTCGAGGTCACCCCGCAGGCCGTTGATCTGGGCCCACCCCGTCACGCCCGGCTTGACCCGATGGCGTGCAAAATAGCTCTCGACGACATCGACATAGCGCCGATCACCGGTCTGGGCGTGGATCGGGTGCGGACGCGGCCCGACGAGCGAGAGTTCACCACGCAGGACGTTGAAGAGCTGAGGCAGTTCGTCAATCGACGACTTGCGCAGGAAGCGGCCGACGGGGGTCACGCGCGGATCGTTCTTTGTGACGGTCTTCCGGCCTGTCGGATCGGCAAGTTCCGTGTACATCGAGCGGAACTTCAACACGTTGACGACCTCATTGTTGAAGCCATGCCGCTTCTGGATGAAGAGGACAGGACCCTTCGAGGTAAGCTTCACGGCGATTGCGGCCACAATCATCACCGGCCATACCAGTGTGAGCGCCAGCACAGAAAAGACGATGTCAAAGACGCGCTTGGCAACAGAGTCCCAGTCACGTAGCGGCTTGTCGAAAATGTCAAACATCGGCACTGCGCCGACATGCGAATAGGAGCGGGGGCGGAACCGCAGATGGTTTGCATGTGCGGCAAGGCGTATGTCTACGGGGAGCACCCAGAGCTTGCGCAGCAGCTGCAGAATGCGCGCTTCAGCGGAGGCGGGAAGGGCGATGATCAACATGTCCACCCGTGCCAGCCGTGCAAACTCAACAAGCTCGGCAAAGGTGCCGAGTTTCGGGTAACCGGCAACGACAGGTGGTGAACGGCCAGAGCCGCGGTCGTCGAAAATCCCACAGATGCGGATGTCGTTGTCTGGCTGCTGCTCGAGCGCCCGAACCAGCTGTTTGGCCGGCTCCCCACCGCCGACAATCACGGCCCGGCGCTCCATGATCCCATTTCGAGCCCAGTGGCGGATGCCGAGCGAGATCAACTGGCGCACGACCAGCAGGAAGATTGCCGTAGAAAAGAACCAGGTGAAATAGCCAGGCAGAGGCAGCGCCCGTTCTTCCGCAAGATAAAGGACAGTTGCAGAAGCAGCAAACCCGATTGCCCAGCCGGCGACTACCCTTCGTCTGCTTCGCGCGGCGACGCGTAGCATCGGGATCTGGTAGGCATCCGCCACCTGCAGGGCCAGTACCGTTACCGAGGCACCCAGAATAGCCACTCCGAAATGCGCGGCAAGGCCGGCATTTTGCGATGGCGCAAAGGCGACGGCCATAAGTAGGTTGCATGCGATCAGGGAGAGGAATTCCAGCAGCCGGATCTGGCCAATCAGCAGTACCGGCGAAGTGTTTTCGTCGCGGAACTGGTTGGCGATCTGGAGGGCGAACGGGTTCAGGACCGAGTTTGTGCTCTCTGCGGCTTCGTTCGTGGGCGCATTGGCGAACTTGTGTCGCAGGGCCTCGGCATCGAACTGGCCTTTGATACCCGCGTCGGTCATCCTTCTGATCCCTTTGCAGCTCCCTCGATCGCCGCTTTCGGTTCCTTCTCACTGACTTGGACTAGCAGGAAACTGCTAAGAAACCTTTAGGACTGCTCCTCCAGCAAGCTGCGGTAGAGACCGAGCATGCTCTCGGCCATGGCCTTGCTGGAGAAGGTCGAGCGGATGTGATCGGGATTCGGCATGACGCGCGCCTGCCAATCTGGATCAACGGACGCCTTCGCCATGATCCGCGACAGATCCTGTGCATCCCCCGGTATGGCGAGGGCTTCGCTGTCGGTCCCCAGGATTTCCGGAATGCCTCCGACTCGCGACGCCACCACAGGTTTTTGCGCGGCGAGTGCCTCAATGACGAGATAGGGCATCGCTTCGGCTCGCGACGGGACAACAATGGTCCGGGCCATGGCAAACGCATCACGTGCGGGCATGGCGGGCAGCAATCGTATGCGGCTTGTCATGCCCAAGGCGCTGATCATCGCGTCGTAACGATCGCGGTCCGGACCATCGCCGACCATCAAAGCAGACAGCGGACGCCCCAGAGCCTGTTCCGTGCGAGCGAAGGCATCGATGAAGATATCGGGACCCTTCAGATCGCGCATCATCCCAATGTAGAGGAAATCGGCCGCGTCAGCAGACAATGTGACTGGAGCGAACTCCGATGCCTTTATGCCGTTGAGAATAACCTGCGAGCGCGTCGTCGGCAGCCCAATTTTGGCTTCATAAGTATGGCGCTCATACTCGCAGACGAAGACCACTGCGTCTGTGAATCGCTCTTGAAACCGTTCGATGCGGAACACCAATCGGCCCGAGGCACTGGAAGGGTCGAAATGGAGGCTGCCACCATGGGGGGAATAGAGGCGAGCGACATTTGACCCTTTCGCGCGAAGAGCTGAGCCGATGAGGCGGACCAGCACGCCACCCTTGGCGCCATGACCGTGCAGAACATCAGGTCGCAGGCTCTTTATGTGGGTATAGCTCCGGTAGAGCGCCGAAAGGTCCGAGGGAGCGATGGCGCGACGCATCGGGATACGGTTGAGGCCGAGTGAAAGAGAGGGCCGGATGCTGTCGAACAATCGATCTTCATGAGCGCCCCCGGTAGAGCTGTCGCAGAGGATGCCGACCTCGTGGCCGGCCGCGCGATGTTCTTCGACCAGATCGCGTACATGTCGGAAGATGCCGCCGAGCGGCGTTCGGAAGCAGTGGAGGATCCGCAGTTTTCGAGTGTTCTCCATGCAGATTAGAACAGCCGTTCGCGAACATAGATGGTATCCCCGGCCAGCACGGAAACCGAGGTGGGGGTGCGCCCAGTGATGACGCGTCCGTTGATCTTGCGGGTAACGTCGACGTCGCGCTGGTTGCCGCGCGGGGTGAACCCGCCTGCAATAGCCACGGCGTTCTGGGCCGTCATCCCAGGGACGTACGAATACTGCCCAGGTCGTCCGACTTCCCCCATCACGAAGACGGGTCGGTAGCGATCGATCTCGATCGTCACGTCGGGGTCGCGCAGGTAGCCCTGCTTCAAGCGGGCTGCGATCGCACCTTCAAGCGCGGGCAGCGTCTGTCCACGCGCAGCCACCTGTCCGATCAGAGGGAAGGCGATATAGCCCGCCTGATCCACCGAATAGGTATTTGAAAGGCCTGGCTGTTCGAAAACCGTCACCCGCAGGCGATCACCGCTGTCAAGGCGGTAAGGCTGAAGAGCAGCTTGTTGGAATGATCTTGGCGCAGGCTGGTAAGTTGAGCAGGCAGAGACGCCGCCCGCCATCATGGCAAGCGCCAGCATCATCAGGCGTGGTCGACGGGCGACGAACATTCGCGGCAGGCTCCAGCTCGGATCAAGAGCCCCTGTTATCGATCCGTTAGGGTTAATTCCCGGTAAAGGAATGGAGGGAGGACGCCGTGGTTTCTCGCGCCATTAACCCTTGCATTACCATACCGCTTTACCATTGCCGGGATTTCTCATGTTTGGAGTGTCTGATGTCTGGCTTAGTGAGCAGCAATCAGGACGTTGACATCGATCTGGCACGGCTTGCGTCCGCGGTATGGGAACGGCGCAAGCTTGTGGCAACGGTGGTCGTGCTGGCGGCCGGCGTCGCGCTGTTGACGACCACGATGATGACGCCACTCTATAAGGGCGAGACCCGCATCCTGATCGAGTCGCGAGCGCCGAACCTATCGAATGCGCCCGCGCTCGCCGCCGCAAACGACCCCGTGCTCGATTCCCTCAATATCACCAGTCAGGCGGAACTGCTGCGCTCCACCGATCTGATCCGGGAGGTGGCAAGCGACCTTCGTCTTGAGGAGACGGATGAGTTCAGCCCGCAGGCGCAATCGCTTCTCCCGAGTCCCCTGGTCCTGATCGGACTGAAGCAGGATCCTCTGGACCTTGCGCCCGAAGATCGTCTCATCAAGGAGTTCAGGGAGAAGCTGCAGGTCTACGCGATCGAGAATTCGCGCGTGATTGCGATCGAGTTCTCCTCTCAGGACCCGAAGCTTGCGGCTTCGATACCAAATCAGATGGCCGAGGTGTACCTTAAGCTGCAAAGCGGCGCCAAGCTCGACAACAACTCGGAAGTCACGCGGTGGTTGGAGCCGGAAATCGCAACGCTGACGGAGAAGGTTCGCGCTGCGGAAGCCAAGGTCGCAGAATATCGGGCCTCCGCCGGGCTCTTCCAGACCACAGACAACAGCAGTTTCACCGCACAGCAGTTGAACAACATCTCGACCGAACTTGCCCGGGTGCGTGCTGAGCGGGCGAACGCGGAGGCAAGGGCGGAGAATGTCCGTGCGGCAGTAGAGGCGGGCCGCGATTCCGAGACGCTTGCCGAAGTGGTCGGCTCCCAGGTTGTCCAGCGGCTGCGTGAAACAGAGGCCAATCTTCAGGCGCAGATCGCTGAACAGTCGACGGTTCTCTTGGAGAACCATCCGCGCCTCAAGGGGTTGCGCGCGCAGCTTGCGGGAATACGTCAGCAGGTCGTCGGCGAGACCCGAAAGATCCTTGCCAGCCTCGATAGCGAGGCGGAGGTTTCGCGCATCCGGGAGCGCCAGTTGGGGCAGCAACTGAACGAGCTGAAGGCTGCTTCCGCCAAGGCCGGTGGGGAGGAAGTCGGACTGCGCGCGCTGGAGCGTGAAGCGACCGCCCAGCGCCAGCTTCTGGAAACCTATCTCGCCCGCTACCGGGAGGCCGCTTCGCGCGCAGATCCAAACTCCGCGCCGGCCGATGCCCGCATCAT
>CAYNED010000024.1:0-8006 GCA_964396135.1 uncultured Neorhizobium sp. | reverse complement strand
CGTCCGGAGATGGAAATTGTCCTCTCCGTTGCCGGCGGCGATGACCGTGAAAGCCGCAACCTCGTCAAGCAACTGGATGAAAAGGGTTACCACAATCTGCTGATCATGTCCGGCGCTACCGGCCGGCGCAGCCGTGCCGCCTGACGTCTAGAGCTGGAGCAGGGAGCGAGCCTTCTGGACTGCGGCGTAGAGCTGCGGGTTGTGCTTCACCGCGATCCGCAGCCGCGCCAGCTTGTGCAGAACGGGCAGGGCCAGCCGCCCCTTCTGCGTAATGGGCAACAGGATGTCCTGCGCAACTGTCGTCTGCGGGCACCAACTGTGCTTGTAGGGTTGATCGCCGACACCGAAGTCGAACACCTCCGCGCCGCTCTGGCATGCCTCCTCGATCATCAGCCAGAACAAAAGTTCGCCGGGGCTTGCATCGGGGCAGAGCTTGTCGTCGATCGACCCGAACTGACAGAGGATATGGCCGCCCTTGCGCGACACTCCGCTAATGGCGACGGTCGCACCTTCATTCTCCCCGTGGAGCCGCAGCGCGTGCATTCGAAGCGGATAATCGGGCTTGCCGACGGAGTGATCAATCAAATCGTGGAAGAACTGACGCACTTCCTTGGACTGGAACACATCCGGAAGACCCGATCCGGAAAAACGCTCCGCCTTCTGCTGGAAGAACAGGTCGAGCAGGAGATGCTGTTCCTTCGTGTCGTCCGGGCAATAGTGGGAGAAGCCACCAATCGCCTCCAGTCGGCGGCACTGGCTTCTGTGGCGCTTGCGGCGGGTCTTTGCGTTCAACTGCGCAATCGTCTCCTCCATCGTGGAACGGAGCGGAAGCTGGAAGGAAGGGTTCGGGTTCGGGCTTGATGGAAGCCCGGAGAAGGGGCTCTTGGCCCCTTTCCAGGTGGATGGCAGGCAGTCGAGCGAAAGCGTGTCGGCATATGGCCGAAGGCAATCTGTGATGGAGCGGGCCAAGAACGAGGCCTCGCCTCCGTTGAGTACCGGAAAGTCGGCACTGAAAAGCCCGGTATTAATGTTGTTGAAGCGGTGGCCGGTCAGACGGGCGGTCCGCAGGCCGTAGCGCGTCGTGACCTCCAGCGGCAGGAGCATGACAGTGCGGCCGTGAACTTCCCCCCGGATGACAATGGGCGAAAGAGCGTGCGCATGCCACCAGGTGATGCACCAGTCATAGCCTTGATTCAAAGAGTTGCGTGGCAGTGCCTCAAGCGAGCGCCAAGCCGGTTCCAGCAGTGCGGGCGAGGTGACTACATCGAATGCGATCGACGCAAGCGCAAGCCGCTCGGTCTGCACCGGCGGGTCCGTCAGTTCAGGTCCAAAGACTGCGGTCTGGATGGGCATCATGTCCTTCACCTCTGCTCGCAGGTGAAAGATAGGCAAGCACGGTTGGCAACAAGTTTATAAGAGGTTCTGGAGATGGTAATTTGACGAGCTTGGTTAACCAGTCGCAGCGATTGCTAGCCCTGTTTGCGCGGTCCCGCCATCCATTTGATGATCAGCATGGCCGGGAGTATCCACAGGAGCCCGGAAAGCAGGAAATACAGGAGGTGAATCCACCATGGCTGGGTCGCGAGCGTCAAGGTCGCGATGGTGGTCGCCAAGAGCGCGTAAATGATCACCAGGCAGATGATCACGATGGTCCCGATGAAGCTCCGCAGCCTTGGCGGCATCGTCATTCTCCCAGCAGCGTAGGGCAAAGGCCGCGACGGCATGCCGCAAAGCGCTGGGGCTTGTTTTGCACGGGTCCATGAGGCAAATCAACGCCTGAATGCGGGGCGTCCATACGAGCCCCTGCAGATTCAGGAGCAGTGATGTCAGTGGCCGGTGTAACCCCAGCGGAAATCTTGAGTCAGACGCGCCGTCGCGGGCGCGACCGCAAGGCGGTGCGCATCTGGCTGGGCTTTGTCATCTTCACGCTGTTCTGTCTGGTGCTGGTGGGCGGTGCCACGCGCCTCACCGGTTCCGGTCTCTCGATTACGGAATGGAAACCCATCCACGGCGTCATCCCGCCGCTCTCAATAGAGGAATGGCAGGAGGAGTTTGATCTTTACAAGCGCATCCCGCAGTACCAAGAGATCAACAAGGGCATGAGCCTTGATGAGTTCAAGGGCATTTTCTGGTGGGAATGGATCCACCGCTTTCTGGCCCGCGCCATCGGCATCGTATTTGCAGTTCCCCTCCTTTACTTCTGGCTGAGCGGGAAGATCGAGCCTCGGATCCGCCGGCCGCTGCTCGGCCTGTTGGCGCTGGGCGGCTTCCAGGGCTTCATCGGCTGGTGGATGGTATCCTCCGGGTTGAGCAAGCTCACCAGCGTTTCGCAATACCGGCTTGCCGTGCATCTGACGATCGCTTGCCTGATTTTTGCGGCCTGCGTGTGGATTTTGCGTGGACTGTCGCCGCACAGCCGTGATCGGGTGCCGACTGAGAAATCATCCTGGGCGGCTGGAAGCCTGGCCTTCCTGGTGCTGTTTCAGATCTATCTCGGTGCCTTGGTGGCGGGCCTCGATGCGGGATTGAGCTACAATACGTGGCCTTTGATGGACGGCGCTCTGATCCCGGGTGAACTGTTCGTGCAGCAGCCTTGGTGGATCAATCTGTTCGAGAACCCGAAGACGGTGCAATTCGTTCATCGCATCGGCGCCTATGTCTTGCTCGCTGCAAGCCTGATCCACATGATCGTCTCGCTGCGCTCGGCGCCCCGCACCACTCATGCCCGGCGTGCAATCGTTCTCTTCGGCCTCGTCTGCGTCCAAGCAGGCATAGGCGTCGTGACGCTGCTTTCGCAGGTACACCTGCATACGGCGCTCCTGCATCAGGGCATGGCGCTCGTCGTACTCGGTTTTGCCGTTGCCCACTGGCGCGGCTTCGTCGGGGAATATCCGCCCGAGGTGGCGGTGGAAGTCAGGAACTGAAGGGAAAGGCCATATTTGCGGCTTTTCCAGCGATCAAGCCGACAGCATCAGGTCCATGTTCTGTACCGCCGCCCCTGAGGCGCCCTTGCCGAGGTTATCGAGAACGGCGACCAGATTGACGTGTTCCCCGCCAGCGCTGCCGAAAACGAAGAGCTTCATCGTGTCCTTGCCAGCCAGTTCCTCGGCGTCGATCCGTGCGAGGCTATTGGCCTCCTCCAGGCCGACCACTTCGACGATATCCTGCCCTGCATAATGGGCAACAAGCGCCTTGTGGATGCTCTCGCGCGTGAACCCGTTCTTTAGATCCTGAAGGAAGAGCGGGACCTGGACGACCATTCCCTGCGGGAAGCGACCGACAGAAGGGGAGAAGAGAGGCGGTCGGTCGATGAGCCCGTGGATCTGCATTTCCGGCACGTGCTTGTGCTTCAGTGACAAGCCATACAGGAAGTGGTTGGCGGAGATCGCGTCCTCGCGGTTACGGTCTTCCATCTGCGCGATCATCTGCTTGCCACCCCCGGTATAGCCGGAAACAGCATTGACGGTGACCGGATAGCCGTCCGGCAGGATGCCAGCCGCGCGCAGCGGCCGGATGAGGGCGATGGCGCCTGTCGGGTAGCACCCGGGATTGGCGACCAGGCGCGCATTTCGGATCTTCGCTCGCTGCGCCTTGTCCATTTCGGCAAATCCATAGGCCCAACTGGGGTCGACCCTGTAGGCAGTCGAGGTGTCGATGATCCGCACCTTATTATTGCCAGACAGCATGCCGACGGCCTCGCGGGAAGCGTCGTCGGGAAGGCAGAGGATGGCGATGTCCGCGCTGTTGAGGAGGTCTTCGCGCATCGCCGCATTGCGCCGTTCGGCTTCCGGGATCGACAGGAGCTCGACATCGCGGCGCGCGGCAAGGCGGGTGCGGATCTGCAGTCCCGTGGTGCCGTGTTCGCCGTCGATGAAGATCTTAGCCATGGTCTTTATCCGTAAATTCAATGAGTTACTTGCGAGAACAGAATCATATTGAGAAGTCGTTGATTCAGTATCTCAGCGCCTTGCCAGTCGCTCGGCGCGTAGCCCGAGCATATACATTGCCACCGTTGCTCCGGCAATGGCGGTGACATCGGCGTGATCGTAGGCGGGAGCCACCTCGACTACATCGGCGCCGCGGATGTCGAGCTCCTTCAGCTTGTGCAGCACGGACAGGATCTTAGCGCTGGAGGGACCACCCGAAACAGGAGTTCCTGTCCCTGGTGCGAAGGCCGGGTCCAGGCAGTCAATATCGAAGGTGAGGTAGGCAGGTGCCCCTTGCGTGTGCTCCAGGATCGCCTGCGCAATTTGCCCGGGCGTCATCTCCTCGACCTCATGGCCATAGACGATGCGGATGCCGCAGTCTTCCGGCGCGTGGGTCCGGATGCCGATCTGGATAGACCGGCTGGTATCGATGAGGCCATCGTGGGCCGCGCGGGCGACGAAGGAGCCGTGGTCGATGCGGCGATTGTCGTCGAACCAAGTGTCCTGATGCGCGTCGAACTGAACCAGTGCCAGTGGGCCATGCCTGGCGACATGCGCCTTCAAGAGCGGCCAGGTGATAAAGTGGTCGCCCCCGAGCGTCAACAGGAAGGCGCCATCCGCAATCAGGCTCGCGGCTTCCCGCTCGATGGTGCCAGGCGTCTCCTGATGGTTGCCGTAGTCGAGCAGGCAATCGCCATAGTCGATCACCGCCATCTCGCCGAAGAGGTCGCGGCAGAAGGGGTATTGCGGGTCGTTGTCAAAGATTGCGGAGGCGCGCCGGATCGCTTGCGGTCCAAAGCGTGCGCCGGGACGATTGGAGGTCGCTGCGTCGAACGGGATACCCCAAACCACGGTATCGGCACCCGCGATATTCTTGCTGAAGCGGCGCCGCATAAAGGAAAGCGCCCCGGCAAAGGTCGGGTCTGTTGCAGCCGATGTAAGGCTGGTCGCCGTAAATGCGTGGTCGATCGTCTTTGCTGCCATGGCTGGCCGAATCCTGTTGTGCCGGGAAGTTGCTCCGGCAATGGTCCCAATACAAGCACCAAAGAAAAAGGCGGAGCCGAAGCCCCGCCTTTGAAGTTCCAAAACCAGGCGCGATTAACGCTTGGAGAACTGGAAGGAGCGACGGGCCTTGGCCTTACCGTACTTCTTACGCTCGACGACGCGGCTGTCGCGGGTCAGGAAGCCACCCTTCTTCAGAACAGGGCGCAGGCCCGGCTCGAAATAGGTGAGCGCCTTGGAAACGCCGTGACGAACAGCGCCGGCCTGACCGGAAAGGCCACCACCGGTAACCGTTGCGATGATGTCGAACTGACCGGCGCGGGCAGCGGCAACCAGCGGCTGCTGCAGGATCATCTGCAGGACCGGACGGGCAAAATAGGCCGAGAAGTCACGGCCATTGATGACGATCTTGCCGGAGCCAGCCTTGACCCAGACGCGGGCAACCGCGTTCTTACGCTTGCCGGTCGCGTAGGAGCGGCCCTGCGCGTCGACCTTGCGGACGTGGACCGGAGCCTGGTTTTCGGCCGCCGGAGCGAGATCCTTCAAAGAGGAGAGATCGGCCATTATCAGGCGCTCCTTACGTTCTTCTTGTTCAGCGATGCCACGTCGAGAGCGACCGGCTGCTGAGCTTCATGGGGATGGTTCGCGCCAGCATAGACGCGCAGGTTCTTCATCTGGCGCCGGCCGAGCGGGCCGCGCGGGATCATGCGCTCGATAGCCTTTTCAACGACGCGCTCCGGGAAGCGGCCTTCGAGGATCTGGCGCGCCGTGCGCTCCTTGATGCCGCCCGGATAGCCGGTGTGCCAGTAGTACTTCTTGTCCGTGTACTTCTTGCCGGTCAGGACGACCTTCTCGGCATTGATGACAATGACGTTGTCGCCATCATCGACGTGGGGGGTGTAGGTGGCCTTGTGCTTGCCGCGCAGGCGGGTTGCAACGATGGTGGCGAGACGACCGACGACGAGACCTTCCGCGTCGATGATCACCCACTTCTTCTCCACCTCGGCAGGCTTCTGAACGAAGGTTGACATTGTTCGTGCTTTCTTCATCTGGACCCGAGCCTTCGGATAACTCCGACGCCGGGCGTTTCTTGTTGCTTGGATTGGCGCCAGAGCGCCAAAAAGAAAGCGGGCCACGAAGGTCCGCAATCTGAGGTGCTTATACTGTCGGAGCGGTCCTCCGTCAAGGAAGCGGAAACCGGCAGCCCGAAAAATAAATCAACAAAACCATGTGGTTATTGATGTGGTTCTGCAGTACCACATTATCCTGGCGGGATGGAATAGGTCGCAGTTGCCTGTGCCACTGGTCCTGCAACGGTCTCCTGGGTGAGGAGAGCGTCAATCACCGCCAGCCGTTTGCCCAGTTTCAGGATACGGCATTGGCACAGAAGCGGCGCCAGCTTCGGCTTGCGCAGGAAGTTGATGTTGAGGCTGGTGGTTACGGCGAGAGCGACAGGTCCGACATGCGCCAGAATAACAGCATAGGCGGCCACATCTGCCAGCATTACCATGGCAGGGCCTGAGATCGTCTCGCCCGGCCGAAGGTGTCGCTCAGTCGGCTGAAAGCGCATGGAGAGGTGACCGGGTGCTACCTCCGTGATGGTCAGGACCTGCCCGTCGGCATGGATCTGCGGGAACTCCCTGTCGAGAAAGTCGTGGATCTCCAGCGCGTTCATGATCGGCTGCATGTCTTTTCTTTGCATCTCAGTTCCCAGACGAGCGACACGTTGCAGATGATCCCATGAACGGCGTTCTGTCAAAAGGGAAGGGAGAGGGTGTACGGCGAGGTATCAGTTCCTAGATCTAGCAGAGCACCTGCCAAACGCGGAGGATCGAATGAACCACGACCGGTACGACAACGGCTATATCACCGAGATCTTGAAGGAAACGAAAACCATCGCGCTGCTCGGCGCCTCGCCCAATCCCGATCGACCGAGCAATGGCGTCATGCGCTTTCTGCTGTCGAAGGGTTATCAGGTCTTCCCGGTCAATCCCGGTCAGGCAGGCAAGGAAATCCACGGCCAGAAAGTCTATGCCAGCCTCTCGGATGTTCCCGAGCCTGTCGACATGGTCGATGTTTTTCGCGCGGCGGAATATCTCGACGGGGTGGTGGAGGAGGCGATGGCCCTGCCACAAAAACCCAAGGTCATCTGGGCGCAGCTAGGCGTGCGCGACGACCAGGCGGCTGCCAAGGCGGAAGCCGCGGGAATCAATATGGTGATGAACCGCTGCC
Organism: uncultured Neorhizobium sp.; assembly: GCA_964396135.1. Classification (GTDB taxonomy): domain Bacteria; phylum Pseudomonadota; class Alphaproteobacteria; order Rhizobiales; family Rhizobiaceae; genus Neorhizobium. The sequence goes on along the minus strand of CAYNED010000024.1, from coordinate 846 downwards.
CGGCAATCGAATACCCGCGTCTGATGGCCTGATCAGGCCATCAGCAGTGGCGCCTCACGCTGCAGCGACGTCAGGTGATCTGCATTGCTGCAGTAGTGGATATGTTCACGCTCCGCGACCTGCGTCGCCAGATCGTGGCGGCAGCGCTCTTTGGACTCGCACAGCGAACAGTTCACCTGCATGTCACGGAACTGGGTGGGGTAGAGGCGAGATACCTCCGTTGGATCGATGCTGATTGCCAGCAACAGGGCAATCATCTCGTCGGCCGCATGCGGGCCGGCATTGGCCAGTTGCTTCAACTGATCTGAGGAGATGCCGCAGTCGCGCGCGAGCTCATTCAGTGTCTGGTCGTCGAGCCGTCCAATCACATCCGTTTCCGTCGTCGCTTCCCAAGCTCGCGTGAACCACTGTTTAAGCCTCGATGCCAGCGTTTGCGACTGCCGATATGTGTCAGTTCTCACGGCTAAGCTCCTCTTGATTTCCAATAAGCCTATCTGGAGGAGAAGGAATTTCCTTGATCGGGATCAACCAAACCGCTTTGTTGTGACCCGATGAATTGAGCAGGAGGAGGACGACATGACAACGCAAAATCCAGGCTTCGCGACGCTGGCCGTACACGCAGGCGCCCAGCCCGACCCGACGACCGGCGCCAGGGCGACGCCGATCTACCAGACGACCTCCTTTGTCTTCAACGACGCTGATCACGCGGCAGCTCTCTTTGGCCTGCAGCAGTTCGGCAATATCTACACCCGCATCATGAACCCCACCCAGGCGGTGCTCGAGGAGCGGGTAGCGGCCCTGGAAGGGGGAACGGCAGCGCTCGCCGTTGCCTCCGGCCACTCTGCG
>CAYNED010000023.1:0-21549 GCA_964396135.1 uncultured Neorhizobium sp. | reverse complement strand
GGCTCCGGCTGAACGATTTGCGGCGTTTCTGTCACCTGAACAGTCAAGGTTCCGTAGCTGACGGCAACGCGAGACACCCGTACATCAGCGCCGATGACGATCGTGCCGGTGCGCTCGTTGATGACCACCTTGGCCGGCGTATCTGTCTCGACGACGAGGCTTTCGACTTCAGCCATCAATCTGGTCAGATCGGCGACCTTCGGCTTCTGGATGATCACTTCCTGGGAATCGCGTGCCTCGGCGATCGGTCCGCCGTAGCGCCGCCCTGCGAAAGTGTTGACGGCATCAGCCATCCGCACTGCCGTTGAAAAATCCGGATTGCGCAGTTGCAGCACGAGGTTCACGGCGTCCTTGAAATGCGACGGCAGTTCGCGCTCGATGATGGCGCCGTTCGGCACGCGGCCAGACGTCGTCACCCCTTCCGTGAGCGTTGCCGCCTCGCCCTGGGCAGAGAAGCCGGAGACGATCACGGCGCCCTGGGCGACAGCGTAAATCTGTCCGTCCGCTCCCGTCAGCGAGGTCATGACGAGCGTCCCGCCCCGCAGCGAACTTGCATCCCCAAGAGAGCTGACATTGACGTCGATCCGACTGCCGGGGCTGGCGAACGGCGGCAGATTTGCCGTCACCATGACCGCGGCAAGGTTCTTGGCATTAGACTGTCCGCCCTGGGTCGAGATCCCAAGGTTCTGCAGCATCGCCCGCATCGACTGATCGGTAAATGGCGAGCTGCGAAGGCTGTCGCCGGAACCTTGAAGACCAACCACCAGACCGTAGCCGATCAACTGGTTGTCGCGACCGGCCTGAAGCGAGGCGATGTCCTTGATGCGCGCGGCGTCTGCGCTGGCGGACATAGTGCCCAATGCGAAAGAGGTTGCAGCCAAAGTCAGGACGGTAAGGAACCGAAGGACGTTCATCGTGCCATCACCTGTACCGTACCGTCCGCCATTACTGTCCCGTTGACGATGATGCCAGAGTCGGTGTTGCGGACGCGGATGACGTCGCCGACAGAGGCGTCCTGCAGTGGAGTGCCACCGGCCGAAATCGCCATGCTGCCGATGCTGAACGAGAGCCTCACCGCAGAACCCCGCTTGACGGCATAGGGTGCACGAAGACCTGACAGCAGGATTGTGCGGCCCGGCAGAAGTGTGCGTGAACTGACCATTCCCGTGACCTCCCCTAGCGTTCGCGCATATTCCCCGGCGAGCTTCGGATTGGTCACTTCCACCTCTTCCACGATGGCAGCCGATATTTCTTCACCGGGATAGATGATCTGCTTTGGCACCACGGCGGTGCCCATCTCCGCTGCCGCAGGCCCGGCGAAAGCGAAGGTGATTGCCGCGATGACGGGGACAAGCCTCCCGTTTGCGATCTTCATAATCCGGCGAAACATCATGTCTGCCTCCCGCTTCTTACTTCAGGTTCTTGCTGACGATCGAAGCCATCTCATCTGCGGTGGTGATGACCTTGGAATTCATCTCGTAGGCGCGCTGTGCGGAGATAAGGTTGGTGATCTCCTTGACCGCATCGACGTTGGACGCCTCGAGATAGCCTTGCTTGATGTATCCGAAACCTGGGTCTTCCGGCACGGCGACAATGGGCTCGCCGGAAGCGGGCGTCTGCGCAAACAGGTTGTCACCGAGCGGCTGGAGGCCGGCTTCGTTGACGAAGTTGGCAATCGTCAGCTGGCCGATTTCCTGGAATTCGGGAGCATTGCCGACGCGGACGCTAACCTGCCCGGTGCGGCTGATGACGGTTTCGCTGACATCTGGCGGAAAGACGATATCGGGAACAACCGTATAGCCGTCGATCGTCACCAACTGCCCCTGGGCATTGGTGTTGAAAGCGCCGGCGCGGGTGTACATCGTGTTGCCGTCCGGAGCTTCGATCTGGAACCAGCCCCGGCCGATGAGGGCGAGGTCGAGACCGTTCTCCGTATGCGTCAGCTCGCCCTGTGTGTGGATGTTTCTCACGGCTGCCGTCTGCACGCCAAGACCGATATTGGCACCTTCAGGAACGATGGCCTGATTGGCGCGATTGGGAACGCCCTGCGCCCGCTCCGTCTGATAGAGCAGATCGGAGAATTCAGCACGCGCCCGCTTGTAGCCGGTGGTGTTGATGTTTGCGATGTTGTTGGCGATGACCTCAAGATTGGTCTGCTGGGCATCCATGCCCGTCGCTGCGACGGAAAGCGCTCTCATGTCTTTATCTCCGGCCCGTTAGATCGACATCTTGGTGACTTCGAGGTAGGCGTTCACGATCTTGTCGCGGAGCGCGATGGCCGTGTTGAGCGATTGCTGCGCCTGAAGAACGGCATCCACCACTTCACGCGTGCTGGCCTTGCCCTGGATGGCTTCGAATGACTTGGATTCAGCAGCCTTCAGGCTGTTCATCGAGTCCGTGGCGACGCCGCCGAGCACGCTTGCAAAGTTGAGGCCGACATTCTCGCCCGATGCGGCAGCGCCGAAGCCGGTCGACCCAGTTTCAGCCAGCGATCCCAGTCCTCGTGTCGATGACAGCGAGCTTATTTTCGAGAGGTTATCGATCATTGTCCGCCCTTCAGAAGGTCGATGGTCGCAGCGACGAGTTCGCGCGTCTGTTTGATGGTCTGCAGATTGGCGTCATAGGTGCGGTTAGCTTCGCGCATATCCGCCATCTCAATCAGCATGTTGACGTTTGGCAGCTTCACCATGCCGCGTGCGTCCGCCGCTGGATGATTGGGGTCGTATTCTTCGATGAAGTCGGAGGCGTCCGTGCCGAGCTTCTGTACCTTGACGACCTCGACGCCCGCCGCGCGGTCCATTTCTGCACCGAAGGTGATCGTCTTGCGGCGGTACGGGTCCGCCCCTGCGGTGTCGCCGGTCGAGCGCGCGTTCGCGATGTTTTCCGATACGATGCGCAGGCGCGTTGCCTGAGCTTCAAGGCCGGAGCCTGCGATTTTGGAAGCGGCTGAAAGCGGATCCATTTGCTTACCTTCTTACCGTCATGAGCATCATGCTATGAAATGTCTTCACGAGGCCCGTGCTGAGCTCGTACTGCTTCTTGATTTCCCCGGTCTTGGTCAGTTCGTCGGCGAGCGCCACCGTGTTGCCGGATTCCTGGATGCCGATCTCGTCGGCAAGCTCGGTTTCCTTGACTGCGATATCCTGGGCGAACTTGCTTTCGCCCAGATGCCCTGGGTGCGTCCGCGCAAGGCGCATCTGCGTGTCGTCAAGGATAGAGTTGAATGGCGTGACATCCTGCGCCCGATACTTGGGAGTGTTGGCGTTGGCGATGTTGGTAGCCACAACCTCCTGACGGACCGAAAGCCATTCAGCCTGCCGGGATGCGAGCGCGAATAGTTGGATCGGTTGCATAGGTTTCTCCATCGTTCGTCTGGAGACTATGCAGGTAATCTTGCGTGGGACTTACGGACGGGCCGTCGCTCCGTCCTCGTAGACTTCACCGACAGAAGTCACGATGACCCACTTGCCGTCGCGTTGCTCGATGGTTGCAAGCTTACTGTTATCCGGCAGGATCGATCCGACCCGAACCATGTACATGCCCGAACCATCTTCGATCAGCGCGCGGCCGTTGGCCACATGAAGCAGGCGGAACCCGCCTCTGCCCGGGAAGGGTTGGTCGAGGCGGCTGTTACCTGTCTTTTCGGCGTCTCCCAACGAAGAGACGGTTGCGGTCGTCAAGCTGTCCGTAGGTTCGGGAGGCGCAGCCAGCTTCTCGTCTTCCGTGCTGTCGATCATCGCCAAGGGCGAGACGCTCATCACGTTGCGCGGCGGCATTGGCGGCAGATCGCGCATGTGTTCAAAGCCGTTGGTGCGGATGCCGAACTGGTCCTGGTTGAGGAAGACATACCAAGGGAAGAACGCCGAGGCCGCCGCAAGCAGAATGCCTGCGCCCATCAGCAGACGGTCCCCGAGCCGCGACACGCCCTTGTTGCGCGTTGACGGCTCGCCGTGTTTTGCTGCGTCAACCTGCTGCATCTTCATCCTCTTTGTCTATTCAACGGCGCAGCCGGCGGCTGGTTCGCCCCATTGCGAAGGGCATTGGCAAGATCGCCATAGGCATCTGCGGACGGTTGCTCGGCCGGAGACTGCTTCAGCACCTCGTAGATCAGCGGCACCTGCTTGATCGCCATGTCCAGATCCGGATCCGTGCCTGGGCGGTAGCCGCCGATCAGGCGCAGATCGCGGGTCTCCTCATAGCGATGGATCAGCGCCTTCAATCGTGACACGAGGACCTCCTGGTCCTGCGTCCATGCCTTTCGAGCCAAACGCGAGATCGAGGCCAACGGGTTGATGGGCGGATAGCGCCCCTCCTCCGCCAGGCTGCGATCGAGCACGAGATGTCCGTCCAGAATGCCACGCGTCGAGTCAGCGATCGGGTCATTGTGATTATCGCCGTCGACGAGGATGGAGATGATCGCGGTTACTGTTCCGGCGCCTTCGACGCCCGGACCCGCACGCTCCAGAAGCCGCGGCAATTCGGTAAAGACGGAGGCCGGATAGCCTCGCGCGATCGGTGGTTCACCGGAGGCGACGGCCACTTCCCGGATCGCATGGGCAAAGCGGGTAATGCTGTCGGCAATGAAGAGAACGTTGTCGCCCTGGTCGCGGAAGTGCTCCGCTATGGTGATGGCCACGAGAGGCGCCATCTTGCGCAGCATCGGGCTTTCGTCGCTTGTCGCGACAACAGCGATCGACTTGGCCATGTTCTCGCCAAGCGTATCCTCGATGAACTCCCGGACCTCTCGACCGCGCTCGCCTACAAGCGCGATCACCACCTTGTCGAAGGCATCTGCGCGCGCGAGCATCGACAGCAGCGTCGACTTTCCGACGCCTGAACCAGCAAACACGCCAAGGCGCTGCCCAAGGCAGAGAGGAGAGAAGATGTCGACTGCGCGGACACCCGTCTTGAAACCGGTATCCACCCGGCTGCGCGTCATCGATGGCGGTGCGGTATTAGAGATGGAGCGCCGGACGCGTCCGGTCGCGAGCGGACCACGCCCATCGATCGGTTCACCCAGTGCGTTGATCGTGCGCCCGCACCAGCTCTCATGAGGCGCAACGCGAAACGCGCCTTTGCGGATGACAGTGTCGCCGATACCGATCGGTTCGCCAGGCTCAATCGGGCAGACGTAGATGATATCGGGCTCTACGCGCACGACTTCCCCTAGATGGATCCCAGTGGAGCTACGGTGCGCCACAAACTCTCCCAGCCGAACGTGCTTGGAAAGGCCGGAGACCGTGTAGTGTCCTGCGGCAATGGTGCGGACATAGCCCCCGTGGGCGACGGAGTATGCCGGGTTGGCATAACGCTCGGTGAGATCGGCGAGCTGCGCAAGCTTGCCGCCGGAGACTGTCTGCAAAATAGCCGCTTGCTCCAACATAGAAGTCAGTCCTTACCGGCCACTGCCGAGTGTCCTGATCGCTTCGTCGAAACTCGCTTCGGTGTCGCGCATGAGGGAAGAAATGCCCTCGAACGCACGATTGACCTGGATGAGCTGCGTCATCTCGCTGATCCCGTTGACGTTGGAGCCCTCGACATAACCCTGCATCACGGCGACATTGAAACTGTCCACAACCGGCTGGGGATTGTCCGTCGGGATCACGCCGCTGTTGTCTGCACGAAGAAAGCCCCTGCTGAGGTCCGCCGTGAAAAGTCCCAGCGTGGCAACCGGCTCGCCACCCTGTGATATGCGCCCATCAGCGCCGACTGTGGGCGGGCCTCCATTGCGGTTCAATTGGATCGGCGCGCCGCCGGCATCCAGCACCGGATACCCCTTCAGCGACACGAGCTGACCTGTCTCCAGAAGCGTGAAGCGACCATCGCGCGTCAGCACCTGCCCGGCTGGCGTATCAAGCGCAAACCAAGCATCGCCTTTGATGGCAAAGTCCAAAGCGCTATCCGTATTCTGCAATTGACCCGTGCGGGTCGACAGATAGTCGTTGCCTTGTGTCACGAAGGCTACTTTGGCGTTGAGTTCGTTCCTGGTGTTGCTCATCACCTCGTCGAACTTCACTTCGGTGGCGCGGAAGCCAACAGTGTTCATGTTCGCCATGTTGTCGGCGATGGTGTTCAGGCGACGCTCCAGGGCGATCTGCGACGAGATACCGACGTACAATCCCGATTGCATGTCATTTGCCTCCGAGTTTCAGTGCATTGATGGAGATGAGGAGATCTGTGGAGATGCCGCTGGTGGAAGGAGCGAACAGCGCCGTCACATTATCCACACGCGGGGCGTTCTCCAGTTCCCACATCGTTGAGAAACGTTGCAGGAACTTGGACAGCTTCGAAGGATCCTGGAAATCATTGATGTTGATGGCTTCCTCGAACAAGGCCGCCTGTCGATCAACATCGAGCGCTGCCATCTCGTTGGGGAGTTGCAGGACCGTGCGGACGACTTCCGAGAGAGCGTCGTCGGCCAGGATCTCCATGCCCGACTTGATCGATGGGGCCATGCGCTCGAAGTACAGCGCCAGCCGAACGCCCGGGTTCTCAGCCCCCGCCTCTTCCTCGAGCGTCTGCCGCTGGTATTTTTCAACGACGCCTTTTTGGGCCTTTTCAAACGAGGTGGTTGCGGCGCCGTGAGCTTCGAAGTTCAGGGTCTCTGCCAGAGCGGCGTAACGATTGTCGGCGAGCTTGCGGGCGAAGGTATCGGGGTTCGCCACTCCCTCTGTCAGCACCTTGCGGATGAACGCCTTGGCATACGCCATGTCCTCCAGCCCGTGAGCCTTCAGCGCATAGTTATAGATACGGCTGTCGGCCATGAAGTCGTCGACAGACTTAATCTTTCCGATGTTCTCGAGGTAATAAGCGCTTTCACGGGCGACGTCCGGCTTCTCCGCCACACGCGCTAGCGAGCCTGGCAAGTCCCTGCTGATTATCGTGTAGCTGGTGTAGGTCGTGATCACCGCGATTATCCCGTTCGATCCTCAATGGATTAAGAACCGGGCGCTCACCCGATTACGGGACAGTTAGGCGCAAAGACTTGTGCGAGGCTGTACCCCCTCCCGTTGCTCCAGTTTCCACTACGCCGGCGCCAGCCAGCCTCACGCAAGCCAGCCGGCCTATATCCGCTAGCTAAAGATCAGCTTGGCGTAGGTAGAAGATGAATATTCTTATCGGATTGGTGATCACGTTCGGCTGCATCATCGGCGGCTACATGGCGATGGGCGGCCACCTGGACGTTCTCTTCCAGCCGTTCGAACTGGTGATCATCGGCGGTGCCGGCATTGGCGCCTTCGTCATGGCCAACCCGATGAAGGTTGTGAAGGACACCGGCAAGGCACTGGGGGAGGCATTCAAGCACTCGGTACCCAAAGAGCGCAATTATCTCGACGTTCTCGGCGTACTCTATGCCCTAATGCGCGATTTGCGTACCAAGTCTCGAAACGAGATCGAAGCGCATATCGATAACCCCGAAGAATCCTCGATCTTCCAGACCGCGCCGAACCTGCTGAAGAACAAAGAACTGACGACCTTCATTTGTGACTATGTGCGCCTCATCATCATCGGCAACGCGCGGTCCCACGAGATCGAGGCCCTCATGGATGAAGAGCTCGACACTCTCGCGCATGACAAGATGAAGCCTTACCATTCGCTTGTCACCATGGGCGACGCTTTCCCGGCAATCGGTATTGTCGCGGCTGTTCTCGGCGTCATCAAGGCGATGGGTAAGATCAACGAATCTCCTGAAGTTCTTGGCGGACTGATCGGCGCCGCGCTGGTCGGCACAATGCTCGGGATCATTCTCTCCTACTCGATCGTCAGCCCAATCGCGGCGCAGGTGAAAATCGTCAGAGGCAAGCAGCATCGTCTCTTCATCATCGTGAAGCAGACACTGCTGGCCTACATGAACGGCTCTGTCCCGCAAGTTGCGTTGGAATATGGCCGCAAGACGATCTCCAACTACGAGCGCCCATCGATCGACGCGGTCGAGCAGGAAATGATGAACCCGGGCGGCGACAACAAGGCGGCATGATGACGACAGTTATGGCTCAAGCGTCTCCCGCCCCCATGGATCGCGCGCTTCTCGCGAAGCTGACGGGGGGGCTCGGCGATCGCAAGACAATCGAAAAGATCAGCAGCGAGTTCGGGCACCTTTACTCCGACTTTCTGCCCGACGTCTTTCACAGCGAAACGAATGTTCCGATCAGCGTCACCTATGTCGGCTGCACGTCCGGCCTGATGTCTGACCTCGTTGGGGAGCTCGGGGAGAACGTCGTCCTTGCGGATGGTGCGCTGCGCAACTGGTCTCCCAATTTCGTCCTGGGATGCGGCAACAGCTTCATCATCGCATTGATGGAGCGCATGCTGGGCGCACTGCCCGAAACCATCGAACAGCCCTTCGACCGCCCGCTATCGGATATCGAGCTCGACCTGGCGCAAATGGTTCTCGGCCGAATGGCTGTCGTTCTCCAGTCCGGCGTGAATGCGCCCGGCAGCTACGAGGCGCTTCTGGAGCGCGCTCATAATGCAGAAGATCGCGCAGCACCGGACGAAGCCACGGTCGCAGAGTTCGGCGCCGCGATCCGTATGAGCGTCGAGCTTGGAAAGGTGTCTTCCGAGATCGTCCTCGTTCTCCCACAGAAAGCATTTCTGAAGACCAAGGTGGTGATGCCGAAGTCAAAGGCCCAGGCTTCCAAGAGCAAGGATGAGTGGCAAGAACGGATCAGCGAGCAGGTAAGACGCTCGCAAGTTACCTTGGAGGCTCGTGTTCGGCTGGAGACACTGACGCTCGGCACGATTTCGAGACTGGCCGTGGGCGATGTCATTTCCTTCCATGACCGGAACGATGTCAGCGTCCAAGTTAGCGCGAATGGCAAGGACATGTATTCGTGCGAATTGGGGCGCTCCGGCGAGCGCTATACGGTTCGTGTCAGAGACAACATCAGCACGGAAGATGAGATCCTCGACCACCTCATGGGCTGATCACGGGCACCCTGGTCAGCGGCGATCAGCGCAAGGCAGGTTGACGCAAGTTTCAACGGGAATAATGAACGCATGGCTACGAAGAAGACACCTGTACAGGAAGAGGATGCCCTGATGCCTGCCGTCGGCAACGGCGAGCTCGATCAGGCGATCGACGATCTCCGCGGCGTGCTGCAGGCAGATGCCGACGGCGGTGTGCCAGGCTTCGACGCAGACTTCGGCATGCCCACGGGCGGCCCTGCTGCAGCCGACGATCTTGCTCTCGGCGGCTTCGGCTCAGAGACCGACACGCTTGGCGCGTCGGATTTCGGTGGTGGCGATTTTGGCGGCGCTGACTTCGGTGGCAGCGACTTTGGCGGCCCGGACATGGGCGGCGGCTCGGACTTCGGCTCCATCCAGGAACCGGGTAGCGCGCTCACGGCCAACATGGACCTGATCATGGACATCCCGATCGACGTCGAGATTGTCCTGGGCTCCAGCCGCATGCAGGTTTCCGGCCTGATGAACCTCGAAGAAGGCGCGACCATCGCCCTCGACAAGAGGATCGGCGAGCCTGTAGAAATCATGGTCAACGGCCGTCGTATCGGCAAGGGCGAGATAACGGTTCTCGACAATGACGACACACGCTTCGGCGTGAAAGTGACTGAAGTGCTGAGCACAAGACGAACCTGATCCCGGTCTGGGACAGAGAGGGAAGACCATGATGGACTTTGACGACTTCGGTAGCGCCGTTACCGAACAGCCGTTGTCCCAAGCCGAGAAAGCGGCCGCAGTGCTGCTGGCTATGGGCAAGGGCGTTGCCGGCAAGCTCCTCAAGTATTTCACGCAGAGCGAACTGCAGCAGATCATTGCATCTGCGCAACGTCTGCGGACGATCCCTCCGGACGAGCTGCTTATCCTCGTCAACGAGTTCGAAGACCTGTTCACCGAAGGAACAGGCCTCATGGACAATGCTGCAGCCATCGAAGCAATCCTCGAGGAAGGACTGACACCGGAGGAAGTTGACGGACTTCTCGGACGTCGTACTGCCTTCCAGGCTTACGAATCTTCCATTTGGGATCGTCTCCAGGACGCGGATCCTGCGTTCGTCGGCAAGTTCCTGACGCGGGAACACCCGCAAACCGTGGCTTACATTCTTTCCATGCTTCCCTCGGCCTTCGGCGCCAAGGTACTGCTGCAGCTTCCCGACAGTCGGCGTGCGGACATCATGAACCGTACGGTCAACATGAAGGAAGTCAGCCCGAAGGCGGCCCAGATCATCGAAAACCGTGTTATCGAGCTGATCGACGCAATTGAAGCAGAACGCAACTCGGCAGGCTCGGCGAAGGTCGCAGACCTCATGAACGAGCTGGACAAGCCGCAGGTCGATACCTTGCTCACCTCTCTGGAAACGATCAGCAAGGAAGCGGTCAACAAGGTCCGCCCGAAGATCTTCCTGTTCGAAGACCTGCTGCTCATGCCGCAACGCAGTCGTGTCCTGCTGCTGAACGACATCGCGGCCGACGTCTTGACGATGGCTCTGCGCGGCGCAAGTGCGGAGATGAAAGAGGGCGTGCTTTCTGCCATCAGCCCACGCCAGCGGCGCATGATCGAGTCGGATCTTGCTGTCCCCACGGCTGCGCTCAACCCGCGCGAGATCGCCATCGCTCGCCGCGCCGTCGCCCAGGAAGCCATCCGACTTGCCGCCTCGGGCCAGATCCTTCTCAAGGAACCCGAAGCAGGCAAAGAGGATCAGGCGGCAGCTTAGTCCGCTCCTTGCAAAGCAGCTCTTAAGGAAGGCGGTGCGGTGGCGCCGCCTTTGTTGTTTTCGCCGATCCTGAAGACCTACCCACAGTCTTTTTGTTGACTCGATTCCTGCCTAAGGCAGCACTGCTGTAGCCTGCAACTGCGGTCATGGCCGATTCGCGCTGGGGATAAAGCCTTGTCGGACGACAAAGACAGTAAAACAGAAGACCCAACAGCGAAAAAGCTGAGCGACGCGGCACTCAAGGGCAATGTTCCTGTTTCGCGAGAATTGCCCATCTTCGCGTCGGCGCTCGGCTTCTACGTGTTTCTCGTCTTCTTTCTGCCGTCCGGTGCCGGAGACCTAGCCGAAACGCTGAAGGATCTGTTTTCAAAGCCCGACCAGTGGCAGTTGGAGACTACGCCCGACGTGATTTCGTTGGCGGTGCATTTGGGCTGGGCGGTCGCAGCTTTCCTTGCGCCGATCATGGCGCTCTTCATCGTATTCGGCCTGGGCTCATCGTTTGCGCAAAACATGCCATCAATGGTGCTGGAGCGTATTCGTCCCCAGGCGTCACGCATATCGCCGATGAAAGGCTTCTCGCGCATCTACAGCATGCCGGGCATGGTCGAATTCGGTAAATCCTTCTTCAAGATCCTGATCGTCTCGGTGGTCATGTACTTTGCGTTGCGTGGTGAGTTCTACGCGGCCATTGATGCCATGTTCTCCGATCCGCAGATCATTCTCGTCAAGCTTGAAGGCATTGTCCGCAAGATGATCGTGGTCATCCTGCTTGCAACTGCCCTGCTTGCAGCGATCGACGTGGCCTGGACGCGGCACCATTGGTTCACCCAGCTCAAGATGAGCAAGCAGGAAGTGAAGGACGAATACAAACAGGCTCAGGGTGACCCGCTCGTCAAATCACGGCAGCGATCGCTGGCACGGGACCGCGCCCGCCGGCGCATGATCGACAGCGTCCCCCGCGCCACGCTCGTCATCGCCAACCCGACGCACTTTGCGGTGGCGCTACGTTATGTGCGGGAGGAAAATGACGCACCAGTGGTCGTCGCCAAGGGTCAAGATCTCATTGCGCTCAGAATTCGTGAGATCGCGGAGGCGAATAACATTCCGGTTTTCGAGGATCCGCCTCTCGCTCGCTCCATGTTTGCGCAAGTCTCGGTTGATAGCGTCATTCCATCAGCCTTCTACAAGGCAGTGGCGGAATTGGTGCACCGGGTCTACGCAACCCGGTCGCCCAACCAACGGACACACTGAGCGTCATGAAAAAATGCAACCATTCTACGGAACGCGAGAAGATTCTGGCAGAAGCCATTAGTCCAGTGGCAACAGAGCTTAGACTGCTGGACGCAGGCGACCTGATTTCGCTGGTGCGTCTGGAATCTTACGGCAATCTTTCAGATCTGGTGTCGTCAGCCGCCGAGCTGTACTTCCATCCGGGAACCGTCAATTTTGGCGCTGGCGGTGAATACACGCTCGAATGGAGCGGCCAGCCGCAGATCGTGCTCGACCTCGAGATCAAGCCGCCAGGGGTTTCCGTCTATGCACGCCTCACATTGGCTGACCGTCTGGCAGGGATCGAGATTGATCATATCGCGTTCCAGGAGCCTTGCGACGATCCGGACGCCAATACCGCGTTCCTTGAGCGCAGCCTGCAGGCGGCCCGGTTCGTGCGAAGCTCTCCGCCAATGGTTGCCGCCTGAGGACGCACCCGCCGGCGCCCGTGATCAGTGAATGTAGCCGAGGCGGATTGCCTTGGCGATCGCCTGAATCCGGTTGACTGCGTCCAGCTTCATGGTGGCCGAGCCGAGATAGGCATTGACCGTATGAACAGACAGCCCGAGATTATCAGCGATCTCTTCGCTGATGCGTCCATCCCCTGCAAGTTGCAGGCAGGCCACCTCCCGCTCACTCAGAGTTTCGGCAGGCACGGTGCGGCGTTCGTCCAGGGCAAGAAGATCGGTCATGATCTGACAGCTGCGGACGTGATTCTCAATGACCAGGTCGCTTGACAGGCTGAGCGATCCGGCGGTGAACACCACGTAACCGTTGCCCATGGCGCCCAACCGAACGGGGAAGGCGAGGCCACAGAAGGGCGTGACGTCCGACGGCAGCCGCCGGATCAATGGTGTTACTTCGTAAGCCTCCACGAAGCTCATCTGCTCGGTACCGCTCCAGGCAACGGGAAGAGCTGAAACCTCGATGTGATCAAGCAGCAGGTCGGAGTAGCCTTCGAGGATGTGGCTGCCGAATTCCTGGCTTTCGGTTCCCCAGTTCTCCATCTCGCAGATGAGCTTGCGCTTTCCGGGCAGGCCAGCACCGGAGATGCGGAATACGGCAAAGTTCCGAGCTCGCAGGTTCTTCTGCATCGCAATGAGCTTGGGAAAGATGTCTGCCCTGCTCGCGGACCGATGCAAGCGAAAGTAGTTGGCGCCGGCCGAACTCTCAGAGGACTGACTGCGCGGATATGCCATCGTGACGGATATCTCCTAAACCAGGTTGTTCCGCACAGCGTAAGCGATGGCTTCTGATCGGGTCTTCGTGCCGGTCTTGCGCATCACGCTGGTGATGTAGTTGTTGATCGTGTTTCGCGAGATGCCCAGGATTACGGCAATTTCGTCGCTTGTCTTACCCTCGGCAATCCAGAACAGGCATTCGAGCTCCCGCTCAGTCAGCTCAAAATCACGTTCCGCCCTACCCTCCGGGCGCTCCGTGAAGCCAACCGCGTAAGTCGCCAGAAGACCCACTTCCCGCAGTCTTTCCTGAGACAGAATGATCCCTTCGACGAACAGAAGCAGCAATGTGTAGCGCGTACGGCCGATGCAGACGGTCAGGGAGCAATACTGTCGGCTGATCAGATCGGGAACGAGCACATCATCGGGCAGCAGCGCAAAATTGGGCGTCAGGAGCGACAGACACTTCTCGATCTCGGTGGACCTTGCATAGTTGCTCGCAAGCTCTGCGCCGATGCGCCGGACCAGGTCGAAGGGCCAATCGGACGACACGATGAAATCCAGCCCCTGCTCCTGAATGAGGTCGCATCGGGCGAAGAGGAAATGTGCCGCTCCAACGTAGTCCGCCAGTAGCCGTAACGCCGCCGGGATATTCTTGGCGGTCGCCGCCATCGTCAAGCGCCGAACAAGCTGCTCGCGTGAAGGGACCGAGGGCATGAGATCGGCGACAGGGTAAGCTCTATCCGCTGCTGCTTCCACGCCTGAAAATTCCATGTGCCGTTATCCTGCGCTCGTCAGACACGACACGCTTCGGCTCGAACGGCCATTCCAGTCCCGATGGTGCAGTGTCCTCTCCTTCGCATCTGTTGCGACGAATCAGGTCATTCTAGAAATTGCGCGACGAAATGCTATCGGCGACCCTCGATCCTGCTGCCAATCAGGCCCCGATTGTGCCGCACCTGTGGCGGGATTGGGACGTAAGCCTCCGGTACATCAACAGAAAGAGGCCGGCGCATGCACCGGCCTCCTTCGCTCACGATCGCGTGAATATTCAAGCTGCCTGATCGATTGCCCACTTGCGCAAGATCTTGGCGGCACGTTCTTCGCTGATCTCGACCATCCGCGCCAGGCGCTTTTCCGGGCCTTCCTTGACCCGCCGATTGAACCCGCCCTCGTCGTCTCCCATGCCGAGCATGTCATCGGTTGCGTCGAAGCCGAAGTCTGAGCCGAAGCCTTCCATCAGCGAACCGCCGCCAACGGCCGGGGAGAAATCAGGAAGCTCAAGGCCGGCGCTGTCGGTGGCGAGCTCAGTGGAAGCCGTAGCCCCACCGACGCTGCGGACCAGAGGACGAATACCCAGCCAAATCACGAGGAAGGCAACGACCACGAAAGCGAGCGAGTTGATGATGCCACCCAGATTGCGGCTCAGAACTTCCGTCACACCCGGACCTGCAGCTGCCTCTTCGAGCAACTGCGCCTCAAGGAAGTCCATGGCTGTCAACGTCACAACGTCCCGATCAACATTGAGGCCCGCAGCGGAGGTCACGATCTTCTGCATCTCGGCGAGGTAGGCGTCGATCTTCGCCTGATCGACCGGTTCACCGACCATCTGCGCGACGCGGCCCTTGTTGACGACCACTGCGACAGAAAGCTTCTCGATCTGATAGCTGTTGCGGGTCGTGGCGACCGTCTTGCTGTTGATTTCGTAGTTGGTCTGTTCTTCCTTCTTGTCCGACTGGTCGCTCGACTTCGGACCAGCCGCGCCGCCGGCCTCAGGCGCAGCTTGGGGCACGTTTTGCTCCACGGTTGCTGCGGTATCGTCCTGCGACTGCTGCGAGCGCTGTTCTTCCTTGGTGATTCGAACAGAGCGCTCAACCCGCGATTCCGGATCGAAGATGGTCTCCTGGATCTGCTGGCTGTCGGTGTTCAAGCTCGCCGTAACGGTGGAGCGAAAGTTGTCCATGCCGAGGAAGGGCGCCAGAGCCTTGTCGATGTTAGTTTCCAGCTCCTGCTGGACGGACTGCACGATCGTCAGCGAGCGGTTCATCTCGCTGCCGCCATACTCGGTGCCTGAGGCAAGAAGCTGCCCTGTGGAATCAAGAATGGTCACGTCGTCGACATCGAGACCTGGCACGGCGGATGCAACCAAGTGACGAATGGATGCGGCGGCCTTGCGGCCGGTGGAGGTACTTGCGCGGATCATGACCGAGGATGTCGGTTTCTGTTCGCCTCGCCTGAAGTTGCCGACATCCGGCATGACAATATGAACGCGTGCAGCGGCGATGCCGCTAATCTGCTGGATGGAACGACCGATCTCACCTTCGAGGGCCCGTACGCGCGTGACCTCCTGCATGAACGAGGTGAGGCCGAGGGAGCCGACATTGTCGAAGAGTTCGTAGCCCGCATTGGCACTGTTGGGCAGGCCGCGTTCCGCCAGGAGCAGACGCGCCTTACCCGTCATGCCGACAGGAACCTGGATGCTGGTGCCATCAGAACCGACAGCAAAGTCGATGCTTGCCTCTGCGAGTGCGATGCTCACCTGGTTCAGGTCGGTGGTTTCGAGGCCGACATAGAGGGTCTCAAAGGAAGGCTTGTTCACATAGAGTGCGGCTGCGAGGACAATCGCCATCGAAACAAGCCCAGCACCTGCAAGCGCAATCAGTTTTGTCTGACCAAGACTGGCCAGATTTTTAGATAGTTGAGAAAATTGAGCCAACAGATTCATTCTGTTTCCACATCGCAAAACCGAGATCAGGCCTTTGCCCATGCCCACCCTATGGGGCGAAGCTTGTGCGAGCGTTTCGGTTTGGCGGGGGTTCCAGGAAGGATCTGGTCTCGGGAAAAGTCGGCGATGCGCCTTTAGAAGAAGTCGAAGTCGCCTGCTGCCTTGCTGAGCGGCTGTGAATGGCCGTGGCGCATGCCGTTGGAAAGCGCGCGTTGCATATCTGCCAGTTTTACCAGGCTAAGTGCCGTCGCCACTTCAACGGTCCAGGAGTCGGGAATGGTGCCGGTGATGGTGTCGATGAACTCAGCCAGCCCACGCGTCTTCTGGACTGCCAGATCGATACCCTGCAGGATCTTTACGCTATCTGGATTTTCCAGGATCTGCGTACCCCCCAGCTCCAGCAACTGGGGCTCCACCCGCTCTATCAAGTAGGCCACATCATGCAGTTCGGAGACCAGCCGCATGAGGATCTCCGGCAAGGGTTGCTCGGGAAAAGCGTCTGTCGGCTTTGCACTGTCTGTCATGGCTTCTCTCGCGCCCATGGGGCCGTTGATCAGAAAAATTCGATAGATGTCTCGACCGGCTTCAACGGGACGATCGGCCGCTGCTCCAGCGCCACGGTCTTCTGTGTTTCCGCTCCCGTCAGCGGATATTGGCGTGCGCGCCCACTAATCGGCCAGAATTCCAGCTTGCGCCCATGCTCCCCTCCGGTCGAGGATCCGACGATCGGTATCCCTTCGTCTTTCAGGAACTGGACCGCGAATGCTGCATTTTGCTCGCCAACGTTGGAGAAGCTCGCAATCGTCTTCGCACCGCCGAAGATTTTCGCCTCCAGCCGGTCGCGCCGCGCGCCCTTCTTCAACAGGCCGTTGATCAGCAACTCCATCAGATGGACTCCATAACGCGTCGCATCTCCCCCAGATGCCATCGCGCCAGCAGATCCAGGCAGCAGGAAGTGGTTCATTCCCCCTACCCCAGCGACCGGATCCCGCATGCAGGCAGCTACGCAGGAGCCCAATATCGTCGACAGAACCACATCGGGGTCAGTGACCACCTTGTATTCGCCTTGGATAATGTGAACCCGCTTCGCTGCGGGAGCCTCTGTCATTTTAGGGCTCCGAACACTGCCTCAATGGCTGCCTTCATCTTCTCGATCGTAAAGGGCTTGGCCAAGACATTGTTGGCCCCAAGCTGAGCTGCCTTCTGCACAAGGGCTCGGTCGCCCTGCGCCGTCAGAATGATGAAGGCGGCCTTCTTGGTCGCGGGATTGGTGCGAACCGCCTGAAGCAGGCCGAGGCCATCCATCTTCGGCATATTGAAATCCGAAATGACCAGATGGTGAGGCTGTTCGTTCATGATCTTCATGCCCTGCTCGCCGTCGCCGGCGGAGGTGATCTGCTTGAAACCCAGCTGAGTCAGAGCATCGCTGAGCAGCAGCCGGCTGGTAACCTGATCGTCGACGATCAGCACTTTGATTTTTTCAGCGAGAGACATTTTATTCAGTACCTTCTTTCCGGGCAGCAGTTAACTTCAGAATTTCCTCACCGATGGAGTCCAGCGGCAATTGCGCCTCCACAGCTCCGATCTCAAAGGCCACACGAGGCATGCCGTAGACCACGCATGTCTTCTCGTTTTGACCGAGCGTACGAGCGCCGGCGTTGCGCATCTTCAACAAGCCGGATGCCCCGTCTCGTCCCATGCCGGTCAAGATGGCTCCGACGGCATTCCGGCCGGCCAGTTCGGCGACAGATTCGAAAAGCACGTCAACCGATGGCCGATGACCGTTGACGGGTTCACGCTCGACCAGCCGGCAACAGGGTGCCGAGGGATTGACGACCTGAAGATGTCGATCGCCACCCGGCGCCAGATAGACCTTGCCGATCTCCAGGCGGGCCCCGTCCGTCGCCTCCTCGACCACCGGTGCGCAAAGGCGATTGAGCCTCTCGGCGAAACTCTTGGTGAAGGTCGGCGGCATGTGCTGGGTTATGACTGTCGGTGGACAGTTCTTGGGAAACTTCTGCAACACCGTAATCAGCGCCTCCACGCCCCCGGTCGAGGAACCGATGGCGACCACCTTGCGCCCGACCCGATAACTCGAAGTCGGCGCGACCGCGGGAACTGGCGCCTGCGCCGATCGGCGGAGGCGAGACCGCGCTGCAGCCTTCACCTTTTCTGCCAGATCGACGAACGGCCGTATATCTCCCGCCGAGGGCTTGCCGACGCAGTCGAACGCGCCGATCTCGAGTGCTGCAAGCGTGGCGTTGGCGCCGTGATGGGTCATGGTCGATACCATGATCACCGGCATGGGACGCAGTTGCATGATCTTCTCGAGGAATTCGAGCCCGTTCATATTCGGCATCTCGATATCGAGGGTGACGACGTCAGGATTTAATTCCTTGATCGCGGCGCGGGCTTGAAGAGCGTCGCCCGCCTGACCGACAACGCTCACCTCGGGATCTGAATTAAGAACCGCCGTGATCAAGCCTCGCATGGTCGGAGAATCGTCAACAACGAGAACGCGTGCTGGCACAGTCATGCACGCCTCCCGGCATTCTTGCCCGTGTACCGGTACGTGGTGATTCCGGTGTTGTCGAAGAGGTTCTTGGCGTCGCCCGACACCCGCTCCGAGTGGCCTATGTAGAGATGCCCACCCTCGGGCAACAGCGAAGCAAAGCGGGACCAGATCTTCATCTGCGTCGGTTCGTCGAAATAGATCACCACGTTCCGACAGAAAATGACGTCGAACTGCCCCTTGAATGGCCACTGGGCCATCAGGTTAAGTTCGTTGAAGGTGATGAGCTTCTTGACGCGGTCATCAACCTGGAACTTGCGACGACCACCTACATCCACCTCGCGAAAGGATTGCTTTCGCATGACCGGCGTCACCGTCTCCAGCGCGTTCTCATCGTAGACACCCGCCCTCGCCAAGGCCAGGATCTTTGGGTCGATGTCGGTTGCAAGAATTCTGAAATCGTAGTCGGCGGCATTCGGCATTGCTGCCAGCACGGTCAGTGCGATGGAATAAGGCTCCTGCCCGTCCGAGCAGGCCGCCGACCAGATACGCACCCGTCCACCGCTCTTGGCCCGAGCGATCAGTCCGGGCAACACTTCGTCGCGCAGATGCTCGAAGTGATGGTTCTCGCGAAAGAACCGCGTGAAGTTCGTTGTCAGGTGCGAAAGCATGTCGCGGCGTTCCGCAGCACCTTCCGGGGAGGCAACGAGCGCACAGTATTCGCGAAAGCCCTTCAGCCCAAGATTGCGGATGTGCTTGGACAGACGGGAATAGACAAGCGACGCCTTGGAATCATTGAGATAGATTCCGGCATCCGAATAGATCATCGCAGCAATCTCCGACAGGTCGCGGCGGGTCAGCGGATATTCTCCGCTCGCCATGACTTCATCCGGCGACTGCCGGCTGTCGATTGCGCCCAAGGCCTTCATGCAGCTTCACTTTCCTGTTCCGGGAAGAGAGCATCCAACTCGATCATGCAGATCATCCGCTTCTCGATCGCGAGGATTCCCCGAGCGTATTGTTTCTCCAGGTCGGAAGACACTTCCGGCACAGGCTGGATATTATCGTCGGTAATTGTAAGGATATCGGAAACAGCCTCTACCAGAAGTCCCACCACTTGCGATTTGGCCTGGGTCACGATGATCACGTGGCGGACGGTCGGCTGCGACGGTTTCATGCCCAGCCGTGCGGACAGATCCACGATCGGCAAGACGGCACCGCGCAGGTTGATCACGCCAAGCACATGAGGTGGCGCATGCGGCAAGGGCGTGGCCGGCGTCCAGCCGCGGATTTCCCGCACCGACATGATATTGACGCAGAATTCCTGCTCGCCGATCCGAAAGGCGATCAGCTCGCGACTTCCTTGAGAGATGGTCTTCACGGCTTGAAACCCTTAGTTACCCTAACCTTAGCCCGTTGCAGCGAGTGACATTTCCGGCTTGAGCGACTGCCCACGCGAGGCTGAGACCACAGCATCGACATCCAGGATCAGAGCGACCCGACCGTCACCCAGAATGGTTGCAGCCGCGATACCAGGGACATGGGTGTAGTTTGCCTCAAGCGACTTGATGACGACCTGGCGCTGACCCTGGATGGCATCGACCATCAGTGCGCGCTGGCCGCCGCCCTCCGATTCCACAAGCAGTGCGACGCCTTCGACCGGGTTTGCCTGCGTGGAACGGAAATTGAGAATGCGGCCAACATCGACCAGCGGGCAGAACGAATTGCGGATAGAGATCAACCGCTGATTTGCACCGAAGGAGTGAACTGCGGCCGCTTCCGGCTGCAGTGTTTCGACAATTGCCGTCAGCGGGACAACAAGGGTCTGACCGGCCACCGTCACAACCATTCCGTCAAGCACGGCGAGCGTCAGCGGCAAGCTCATGGTGAAGGTCGAGCCGTGGCCAGGCCTGGATGAGATGGAAATGCGGCCGCCAAGGGCCTGGATCGACCGCTTGACAACATCCATGCCGACGCCGCGACCGGAGATGTCCGAGATCGTGTCGGCTGTCGAGAAGCCGGGCGCGAAGATCAGGTTGTCGATCTCCTCGTCCGACAGGTTGGCATCGGGCGCGATGAGATCATTGTCGATGGCCTTCTGCTTCACGCGCTCGCGATTGATGCCCGCACCATCGTCGACAAGCTCGATGAGAATGCGGCCGGAGCGATGCTTTGCCGTCAGCTTGATCGTGCCCTCCGGATCCTTGCCCGCGGCCTCGCGCTTCTCTGGTGTCTCGATGCCGTGGTCGACTGCGTTGCGGATCATGTGGGTCAACGGTTCGGCGATCTTGTCGATCACCGTCTTGTCCACCTCCGTGTTTTCACCTTCCGTCACCAGGCGGATCGACTTGCCGACCATATCGGCCACTTCGCGGACGATGCGCGACATGCGCTGGAAGACCGGTTTCACGGGCTGCGCGCGGATGGCCATGACAGAGTCCTGGATCTCGCGCGTCAGCTGCTGCAGTTCCTCGAGCCCCATGTTGATGGACGATGTGCCGTTGTTGTCGTTCTCGATGACGCTCTGGGAGAGCATCGCCTGATTGATGACAAGCTCGCCCACGAGATTAATGAGGCGATCGACGCGGTCGAGATCGACACGGATTGTCTGACCGGCAGCCGCGGCGGCCGTCGTCTGCGCTGCTGCAGCGGCTGCAGCCGCAGCAGTTTCCTTCTTCTCTACCCGTGCGGCGGCAGCGGCCATTTTGGAGACTTCAGCTGCAGTGTCGGAGGCAGCTTTGGCATCTTCATCCGAAGAGCCAGAAGGGACATCCGCGACCAGGACATCCTCGAGGGCCGACAGGTCGAACGGCACGGGAACCATTGGCAGCTGCTCAGCTGCCGCGGGCTCGACCGCCTTCACCTCAAGGTCGCAATCCCACTCGGCAAATTCAAACACCGTGCGGATATCATCCTCGTTCTTGTCCGTCTTCAAGGCGATCGTCCAGCTGAAGTAGGACTCCTCCGGGTCGAGGTTTTCCAGCGTCGGAAGGCTGTCGATGTCGCAGTTGATGCTCATCTCGCCAATGCGCGACAAGTCGCGCAACAGGAGAGCAGCTTCATTGCCCTTGCTGAACAGCTCGCGCCGCGGGCGGAACATGATCTCAAACATGTTGCCAGCTTCTACGGCATCCTCTTCCTCTCCGAAGGAATCGAAGGAGAACGGGATCGGCTGGAAGCCGCTGTCATC
>CAYNED010000022.1:9256-21785 GCA_964396135.1 uncultured Neorhizobium sp. | reverse complement strand
CGACCGGCATGATCATGAACTCCTGGAAGTCGATCGGATTGTCGGCATGGGCACCACCGTTGATGATGTTCATCATCGGAACGGGAAGAAGATGCGCGCTCGCGCCACCGACGTAACGATAGAGCGGCAAACCAGATGCATCAGCGGCGGCCTTGGCGACGGCAAGGGAAACACCGAGGATTGCATTGGCGCCGAGGCGCGACTTGTTTGGCGTGCCGTCGAGGTCGATCATCGTCTTGTCGATGTGGATCTGGCTTTCAGCGTCGAGGCCACCAATGGCGTCGAAGATCTCTGTGTTGACGGCTTCAACAGCCTTCTCGACGCCCTTGCCGCCATAGCGCTTGCCGCCGTCGCGAAGTTCCACCGCCTCGTGAGCACCGGTGGAAGCGCCGGAAGGAACCGCAGCGCGGCCCATGCTGCCGTCTTCCAGGTACACGTCGACTTCAACGGTCGGGTTTCCGCGACTGTCGAGGATTTCGCGCGCAACAATGTCGGTAATGGCGGTCATGATCTCTCCCTGAGATAAAGCTTGGGTCGATATGTCATCGACAATGTCTCTTAATCGATGACAGGCAAATTACAATCTTGGCCCGGCACCGCGATCAGGCGGATTTGGTGACGGCATCGAAGGCCAGGAGTTTTTCCAGAAGCCGCGGCATGTCCTTCAGATGTACCATGTTCGGACCGTCGGAAGGCGCATTGTCCGGATCCTCGTGGGTCTCGATAAAGAGGCCGGCGACGCCGACGGCGACGGCGGCACGGGCCAGAGTTTCCACGAACTCACGCTGTCCCCCAGACGAACCGCCTTGGCCACCCGGCTGCTGCACCGAATGCGTGGCATCGAAGACCACCGGCGATCCCATGGCCGCCATGGTGGGCAGCGAGCGCATGTCCGACACAAGCGTATTATAGCCGAAGGATGCGCCACGCTCGCAAAGGAGGACATTGGGGTTCCCGCTGGCCAGGAACTTCGACTGCACGTTCTTCATATCCCACGGCGCAAGGAACTGCCCCTTCTTGACGTTGATGGCGCGGCCGGTCTTGGCAGCTGCGATCAGCAGGTCGGTCTGGCGGCAGAGGAAGGCCGGGATCTGCAGGATGTCGACCGTCGGCGCCACCATTGCGCACTGTTCCTCCGTGTGGATGTCGGTGAGGACTGGAAATCCGTATTCCTTCTTCAGATCCGCGAAGATTTCCATCGCCTTTTCAAGGCCGATGCCACGCTTCCCACCAATCGAGGTCCGGTTCGCCTTGTCAAAGGAGGACTTGTAGACGAGACCGACGCCGAGTTTCGCACAAAGCTCCTTCAAGCTGCCGGCGATCATGAAGGCGTGGTCGCGGCTTTCCATCTGGCAGGGGCCGGCAATCAGCGAAAAACGCGTCGCCTGCGAAAACAGCACGCGACCGGCGCCCTCGCCCACGTAGACTTCCGAATTCGGGCTCACATCCATCGCTTCACTCCTCGAAGGCAAATATCACATCCTGCCCGGTGGCATTCGGCACGATCAGACGGTCGTCCTGCCGCAGGAACGCGACGTCATTAGCAGCAAGGACTGCCTCTGTCACGGCGAGATCGGCGACGGAAAAGACCACCGAACGCCCACTCAAGCCAGGCATGCCGGCTCTGTCAGTGATGTCGCGCACCAAGGGCGAAAACTGGTCTTCAGTCACCCTGATTATACCGTTGCTCGTCTCGAAGCGGATCTCTCCTCCGAACACAGAATGCGGCGTTCCGAGCGCTGTCTCCAACAGGTGACATCGTGCGGCGGCGTTATCGGCGTGCAGAACAACCTCCAGCAGGCCCAGGACGCCGTTTGGGTGATTGGCGAGAGCACCAAGGTCGCGCGGGAGCGCGTTGATCCGTTCGCACGAGAACAGCAAGAAACAGGGCGAGCGTTCATCGGCTGCAAATGCAAGCCGGAAGGTCGCTTGAAGCTCTGCTCCATCCGGTAGCTTCAACAGACGGGAGAACTCCAGCATATCTCCGGCGGACAAGCCCATCTCGCTGTAGTGGATGTGATCGGCGACGGCATCGGCGGATGCGAGCACGACAGCCGACAAGCCACAGCCTGGAAAGAGGTGCCTCACCTGCCGATCGTGGGCAGTGAAGACATTGCCAGCGTCTGCCGAGCGATCATAGCTTTCCTCTTCTGCGATCGCCAAGGGTTCCAGATAGGTACCATCCTGCAGGAATATGCAGGCGTTTTCCGTTCCGAAGGGATGTCGCGCATCGGGCGCGACATTGAAGCCGAGCTTCTGCAGCCGAACGCGTGCGTCAAGCAGGACCTTCACGGGCAGAACGAGGTGGTCGATGGTTCGCATCTTTGACTGTGACTCCTGCAGGCGGGTGACGGCGCGGCACAATGCACTTATCCAGGTCCCCGGAACAGGCGTCCGCACAATTCGGGGGATATTTTGGCTCTTGCGGAACACATGTGGAACAGATACAGTCTGTTCCGTATTTGTTTCACATTCAAAGGGGCCAGGATGCTCACGCGCAAACAGCAGGAACTGCTTCTCTTCATTCACGAGCGGATGAAGGAATCGGGTGTGCCGCCTTCCTTCGATGAGATGAAAGATGCGCTGGATCTGGCGTCCAAATCAGGTATCCACCGGTTGATCACCGCGCTCGAGGAGCGCGGCTTCATCCGCCGGCTGCCCAACAGGGCACGCGCGCTGGAGGTGATCAAGCTACCGGAAGCCTATAACAGCAGCCTCCAGCCACGCCGGGGGTTCTCGCCGAGCGTCATCGAAGGCAGCCTGGGCAAGACGAAGCCCGCACCTGCGGCTCCCGCCAAGGCAGCCAATGACGAGCGAGGCAGCACTACCGTTCCTGTGATGGGACGGATTGCAGCAGGCGTGCCGATCTCGGCGATCCAGAACAACACACATGACATCGCCGTCCCGATCGAGATGCTGGGATCGGGCGAGCATTACGCGCTCGAGGTCAAAGGCGACTCGATGATCGAAGCCGGGATCCTCGACGGCGACACAGTCATCATCCGCAACGGCCAGACAGCCGGACCTGGCGACATTGTCGTCGCGCTGGTGGACGACGAGGAAGCGACGCTGAAACGGTTTCGCCGCCGCGGCGCCTCCATCGCGCTGGAAGCGGCCAACCCGGCCTACGAGACGCGTATTCTTCCTGCAGACCGCGTCAAGGTTCAGGGCAAGCTGGTCGGGCTTATTCGCCGCTACCATTGATCAGCGCGGAAAGTGCCTGCGGAAGCGATGTGTCGAACTGGTCGCTACGCCAGTCGTAGAACCGGTGGCGGGTCCAAGGGCGGTCCTTGCCGACCATGGCAGCGTTCGCCCGCCACTCAGCCGGATCAGCGCTTCCGTTAAGATGAATTTCCAGGGCACCGGTTTTCCTTAGCGCCTTGCCCGTGATCAGCAGCGCGCCAGACCGGCATTCTTCAAAGCGGGCACGTGGGGCGACCACGATCTGGGCAAGGTCGCAGCCGAGACCGGTCATGCGGGCATCTTCCAGCGTCACCACCTTTACCGCCTCCTTGGTGGTTGCCACGCACCACAGCTTGCGTCGGCAAAGGAAGCTGCCGCTCCTCCGATCGGTGGCTTCCAGATCACTTCGCATTGCTTCTCGCAAGCTGACGAGTTGCTGGGGGTTTAGCATCTGCCTTGGATCGCTCGTGGGCGGAGGTTCAACATCTCCATCCGCAGCGAATTGCGGAACTGTGAGGTTTGAAAGCTCATGCACTCGCTGCCATTGATCGAAGATGAAGCTTGGCGGACGGGTGCGATTGGTCGCCGGAGCCGTGCCAACCACCGCGACAAGTGAACCATCATCAGACACCAGAAGATCGGGGCCCGGCTGGCGCTGTTGGTGCCAACTCAACAGGAACCCCACTGCAATGACCGGCAGGCCGATGAGACGCAGGCGGGTTTTCAGCAACGCCAGGAGCAGAAAGCCCGCGGACGTGGTCGCCAGAAACCAGGGGTGCTGGCGCCCCACCACCACATCACCACCCCAGGCCGCGATGTATTTGGCAACATATATGACTGCCTCAAGCCCTGCCCCCATCAGCTTCAGGAACAGAGTCTCCAAGCCGAACGGCATGAGCAGCATGCCGACCAACCCGGCTGGCATGACGATAAAGGAAATGATGGGCATCACCGCCAGATTGGCAGCGAGCCCGTATCCCGCCAGCCGCTGGAAGTGGTCCATCGCATAGATGGCGGTCGACAGGCCACCGATGAGCGACGTGACGAAGATCCCCATCATGAATTTCCATCCGGTCAGGACCGGTGACAGCCGCCCGGCGGCAAGGGCGATGGGCTCGGGTTCACGGTTGGCAGCGCGGTGGCTCCAAAGGGAATAGCCGGCGACCAAGGCAATGGTCGCGGCAAACGACATCTGGAAGCTCGGCCCCATGATCTCGGAGGGCGAAACGGCAAGGATCACGAGCGCCGAGATCGCGATGTTGCGCAGGCTGATTGCGGCCCGATCGAAGAAGACGGCGATCAGCATGACAGACATCATCAGGTAGGCGCGCTCGGCCGAGACCGCAAAGCCGGAAATCAGGTAGTAGGCCGTCGCCATCAGGAGCGCACCGAAGGCCGCGATCTTTTTAACCGGCCATGCCTGAGCAAAGCCGGTGAAGAAGCCGAGCAACGACCTTAGGCCGACGAAGAATATCCCCGCCGCCAGGGCCATGTTGAGACCCGAGATCGCCACGATGTGGGCGAGCCCCGACACCCGCAGGGCCTCTGTCGTCTCCTTGGAAATCGCACGTCTCTCATCGGTGACAATGGCGGCTGCGAAGGCTCCAGGATCGCCTGGCACAATGCTCCGTATCCGTTCGGCGATCATGGTCCGCAGCGCAAAGATGCGTCCTTCAACTTCTTGGCGCCAGCCGGCGGGCCTCGGCGTCTTATCCACGCTGGCCACGCGCGTGGGAGAACCGTAGAAGAAACCGACCGCCCCGATGCGGTCGTAAAAGGCGCTGAAAGCAAAGTCGTTGAGGTTCGGGAGTGCAGGCCCTGACGGCGGCGACAGTCTTGCCCGGCCAACAATCTGGTCACCGGCACTGAAGGGCTGGTGATCTGAGCGAACCAGCAGAACGACGCGCTCAGGAGGGCGCTTGATCGCCGGCTCGGCTGTACCGGCTACGTCCAGGACGTAGCGCCATCTTTCCCCCGCGACAGCCTCGCGACGATACACCATACCCGTGACCGTTGTCGTCACGGGCGAATCGAGGATCAAGGTGTCGGCGCGCCAGGTTTCCCACTGCGCAAGCATACCGCCAGACAATATCAGAACTGCCGCAAGCGAGACTGCTGGAATGCGGCCCAGCCTCCACTGCCCCACCGCGCAGAGGAGAAAGAACAGAAGGAACAAGGTAAAGACCGCCTGTGGCGCCGGGTCCACCGGTGACGTGAACCATGTCGCAGCACCGGCGGCCACAAGAACCGGTGCAAACAGAAAGGCGCGCCCGTGTTCCACCTCCTGCGCCAGGCAAACTCGAAAACGGCGGCCTTGAAGTGGATCGCTTCTCACCCAGTCGAGGGATGCTGCAGCCATCCAGCGGCGAGCGCGTGAGCTCGTAAAAGGGGATAGGATACTAGGATCATCGAGCACGGCAGAAGGCGAGACCGCATCCGGCAGAGCCGACGAGACCTCTTCCGTTCCCGGCCTCTGAAAAGCGCTCTCCTGCAGCATCGGCGGCCCGCCCCGGCTCCACCTGATGATCATGCAATCGCCGCTGCGAAAACGCAACCCTAGCCTGTGCTTGCGGAACAATGCCAGCGCCTGGAAGCTCGGTCGTGACTGCTTCTTAACCTCATTTGGCTGTCGAAGGCAGTCCCATTTCGGCGCTGCACAATTAGACATCAGCAGTGCTTGGCAGCAAGCGCCGGATCATATAGCTACACATTACGCTTAGTTCTTGTGGCGTTTTGGCACGCCACGCCGCCAACAGGTTGGAGGATCACATGACGGATAGAAGCGCAAATCTGGTATTGGGCGACAAGCAGGTCGACCTCGGCGTCAAGTCGGGAACGATCGGCCCGGACGTCATCGATATCGGCAGCCTTTACAAGCAGACCGGAGCCTTCACCTACGACCCGGGTTTCACATCAACGGCTTCCTGCGAGTCCAAGATCACCTTCATCGATGGCGACGAAGGCATTCTTCTGCACCGCGGTTACCCGATCGAGCAGTTGGCGGAACACGGTGATTTCCTTGAGACCTGCTATCTGCTCCTTTACGGCGAATTGCCGACTGCGGCGCAGAAGAAGGACTTCGATTACCGCGTGACGCACCACACCATGGTGCATGAGCAGATGACGCGCTTCTTCACCGGCTTCCGTCGCGACGCGCATCCCATGGCCGTGATGTGCGGCTGCGTGGGCGCGCTTTCTGCCTTCTATCACGACTCCACCGACATCACCGATCCGCACCAGCGCATGGTTGCGTCGCTGCGCATGATCGCGAAGATGCCGACCATCGCAGCCATGGCCTACAAGTACCATATCGGCCAGCCCTTCGTGTATCCGCAGAACGATCTTGATTACGCCTCGAACTTCCTGCGCATGTGCTTTGCGGTCCCTTGCGAGGAATACAAGGTCAATCCCGTTCTTTCGCGCGCGATGGACCGCATCTTTATTTTGCACGCCGACCACGAGCAGAACGCGTCGACCTCGACGGTTCGCCTTGCCGGCTCCTCGGGTGCCAATCCATTCGCCTGCATTGCAGCTGGCATTGCCTGCCTGTGGGGTCCCGCCCATGGTGGCGCGAACGAGGCCGCGCTCAACATGCTTTCGGAGATCGGCAGCGTCGATCGCATTCCGGAATACATTGCCCGCGCCAAGGACAAGAACGACCCGTTCCGCCTGATGGGCTTTGGCCACCGCGTCTACAAGAACTACGATCCGCGCGCGAAGATCATGCAGAAGACCACGCATGAAGTTCTGGGAGAGCTCGGCCACAAGGACGATCCGTTGTTGCAGGTCGCCATGGAGCTGGAACGCATTGCGCTGACCGACGAGTACTTCATCGAGAAGAAGCTCTATCCGAATATCGACTTCTACTCGGGCATCACGTTGAAGGCGATGGGCTTCCCCACTACCATGTTCACGGTGCTCTTTGCGCTCGCTCGCACCGTCGGCTGGATCGCTCAGTGGGCCGAAATGATCGAGGACCCGCAGCAGCGTATCGGTCGTCCGCGTCAGCTCTACACCGGCGCGCCGCAGCGCGACTACGTACCAGTCTCCAAGCGGTAAGGCTGGAAGACGCCGACAAAGAAGCCCGGTCTCAGCCGGGCTTCTTCTTTTCCATGACGTCGAGCACAATTCCTGCCGCTGCTTCGCCCGGCGGCACCTTGGTCTCCAGACGCTGCCAGGCCAGATCAAACCCCTCCATCATCGCTCGCCGCTGCAAACTGTCGGAGGAAAGGCGCTCCAGCCAGCGGCAGAGGCTGCCCGGTCGCACCATCTCGTTGATGTATTCCGGGATGACCGGATAATCTGCAATCAGGTTGGGCAGAGCCGCAGTCCAGATCTTGATGCGCTTGGACATCATGGTGATCAGCCAGTCAGCCTTGTACGCTGAGACCACAGGCACACCCGCCAGCGCCAGTTCGAGGATGACGGTACCCGACGCGGCAAGCGCGGCATCCGCTTCGGCAAACGCGCCCCACTTGCCTTCAGCGGAGACAGAAACCTCGGGAACGATCGGGAGCGATTGTGCGATTTCCCGAACCAGGGTCTCCTGCCGCGATACCGTCGGCAGCACGAACCGTGTCGGTCCGTTGCGTTCGACGAAGGCTGCAGCTGTCTGCCCGAATATCGGAAGCAACTGGCGGATTTCTGCCGAACGCGACCCGGGAAGCAGCATGATCGTGCGGCCCTCGCCCGGCTGCTTGACCGGTTCCTCGGCGCGAAGTTTCCTCACCTTCAAGAGATTCGCGTCATTGGTCAGGCGGTGGCCGACGAAGGTGGTGGAAGGCCCGCCGAGACGTTCCATCGCCAGCGGCTCAAAGGGCAGGATCGCCAGTACGTGGTCGATGTAAGGCACCATCGCCCGCGCACGATACTCTTTCCACGCCCACACGCTTGGGCAGACATAGTCGACGATCGGCAAGTCCGGCAACGCCGCGCGCACCCGCTTTGCAACGCGATGAGTGAAGTCCGGGCTGTCGATGATGATGAGCACGTCCGGACGCGCGGCGATGACAGCGTTTGCTGCCTGCCGAATGCGAGATACCAGTTGTGGAAGACGCTGAAGGACCTGCGTCAGACCCATGATCGACAATTCTGAGAAGTCAAAGAGTGACCGAAGACCTTCCGCCTCCAGTGCCTCGCCGCCGACGCCGATGAGCTCTACCGGCCCACCATGCGCCGCTTTCAGTGCGGAGACGAGATCTGCGCCGAGAAGGTCACCAGACACCTCACCGGCTACCACCGCGACCTTGAGCGCTTGGCTGGTCATCAAAGGCCTCCTCTAGGGAGCATCGTATCGATACCACAGACGAAAAGCCCGGCGTCCTCTGCGGCAGCGATTACCGCCTGCTCATCGAGAACAAGCGCGCGGCCGGCCTCTACAGCAATGCCGGCGAGACCGGCGCGGGCTGCATTCGTAACCGTCGACATCCCGATCGCTGGCAGATCCGCCCGGATGTCCTGCTGCGGCTTGCAGAGCTTGACCAGAACACCGCGACGACGGCGCGAGATCCGCCCCTCATCCCTCAGCGTCGCCACACGCTCCAGCATTCCGTCCGTGCCTTCGACCCCTTCGAGAGCAACGACCCGGCCACCGACACAGACGGCTCCCTGGCCAACGTCGAGCTTGCCAAGAGCAAGCGCGGCCTCCATTCCTTTGGCAATATCCGTCAGGTCTTCGCCAGACGGGGCAACCGTCGTCAAGGTGCCGGTCCGCGCGAGAAGATTGGGCGCTATGTCATGCGCTCCGAGCACCTGGCAACCCATGCCCTCGAAGAGCCGGATCACCATCTGGAGAACGGCATCGTCGCCGCTGGAAAGCAGTGTGCGAACAACCGCCGGCACCCGGATGAGTGTCTTCAGCGTCGGGCGAATCTCGCGCCAGTCCGGCCGCCGGCGAACCGCACCGGACATGACCACGCGATTGACGCCCTTTTCCCGGAGAAACCTCTCGATCCCCGCTAGGTCTCCCACGCCTGTGTGCAAGGTGTCAAAACCGGCGAAGCTTCTATCGGCCTCGTTTGCCAGTGCCACGATTACAGGCGTCTCGCCCGCAGCGCGAGCAGCTTCGGCAAGGTAGAGCGGTAACTGGCCCCAGCCGGCGACGATCGCCAGCCGCCCCGTCTCACTTGCCCGCACGAGGCTGGCCATGGCGTCAGCTTTTGCTGCGGAAGGGCGAGGAAAGAGCGCGGTCACTCTCTGCCGCAATGAAATCGAGAATTTCAAGCACTTCGGCGCAATCCTCGTAATCGCCGCGAATCGCAGCGGCGTTTGCCCGGATGTTGCCTTCGCCTTCGAAGATCTGCTTGAAGGCGCGGCGTACCCGGTGGATCGTGGCGCGCTCGATGCCCGCACGCGTCATGCCGACAATGTTGAGGCCTGCCAGGATCCCGGGGTTGCCGTTCAGCATCCCAAAGGGAATCACATCATAGCTCACCGCAGACAAACCACCGATAAACGCATTGCGGCCAATGCGGCCGAATTGGTGAACCGCGCAGCCCCCGCCGAGGATTGCGTTGTCTCCCACCTTTACATGCCCCGCCAGCATCACATTGTTGGACATGACGATGCCGTTGCCGAGGATGCAGTCATGGGCCACATGGGAGTTAGCCAGCAGCAGGCAGTTGTTGCCAACCACCGTCTTGCCGCCTCCGCCAACCGTGCCGGTGTTGATCGTGACCCCCTCGCGCATGGTGCAGTTTTCACCGATGGTCAGGGTCGAATCCTCGCCGGCCTCATGGAGGCTTTGGGAGACGCCACCGATCACCGCCATCGGGAAGACCTTGGAGCCGCGGCCAATTTCCGTTTTTCCGCTCACGACGGCATGCGAGACGAGTTGCACATCATCCTTCAGGACAACGCTCGCCCCGACGGTGCAAAACGGACCGATCGAGACGTTCTCGCCAATCACGGCGCCGTCCTCGACAACCGCCATCGCGTGGATCCGGGCGCTGGAGGCAATCCTGCTCATGAGCCATCCTTGCGGCGGATCATCGCGCCGATATCGGCCTCCGCGACGAGCGCACCATCGACGATCGCATCGCAGTGGAACTTCCAGATATTGCCGCGCTGCTTCTGTTTCTTCACGTGGAATTCGACCCGATCGCCAGGGACGACGGGCTTGCGGAAGCGGGCGTTGTCGATGGTCATGAAGTAGACGAGGTTACCACCCTCACCTTCCTTGCGGGCGCAGATCGCGCCGGCGGTCTGGGCCATGCCCTCCACCAGAAGAACACCCGGCATGATCGGCTGATCCGGGAAGTGGCCGGTGAAATGCGGCTCGTTGGCGGTGACATTCTTGATGCCAATCGCAGAGTCGTCACCGTCGATCTCGACAATACGATCCACTAGCAGGAACGGATACCGGTGCGGCAGCAATTTCATGATCTCGAGGATATCGGCGGATCCAAGCGTCGCGCCCGTCTCTTCAGTCATTCTTGTCTCCCTTACGCCTGCTTCGCTCGTCTGATCGCGCCAGCGATTCTGCAACGTCACGCAGAAAGTCTTTCAGCGGCCTTGCCGGCACCCCACCGAAACGGGCACCGGCTGGAACGTCGGCAATAACGCCACTCATGGCGGCAATCTGCGCACCATCGCCGATCGTGATGTGACCGTTCACGCCGGAGGCCCCACCGATCATCACGCCGTTGCCGATCGTCGTCGATCCTGCGATCCCCACGCCGCTCACGATACCGCAATGACGACCGATGCGGACATTGTGGGCGATCTGGACGAGGTTGTCGATTTTTGTGCCTTCGCCGATTACCGTGTCATCCATGGCGCCACGATCGATCGTCGAATTCGCGCCGATCTCCACATTGTCTTGGATAATGACGCGGCCGACCTGGACGATCTTCAGCATGCCCTTTGGCCCCGGTGCATAACCGAAACCATCCTGGCCGATCCGCGCACCGTTGTGGATGATGACACCGTTGCCAAGAAGGGCCGCGACCACGCTGGCGCCAGGAGCAATGGTACAATCGCGGCCGATCTTCACGTCCGCACCGATGATGGCACCAGCGCCAATCCTGGTGCCGGAACCGATTTCGGCACGCGCGCCAACCACGGCCAAAGGTTCAACCTCCACACCGGGCTCGAGCCTCGCTGTCGGGTCGACATGGGCCGCCGGGTGGATACCCGACAGATCACACACAACCAGAGCCGGACGCATGGCATTTGGGTGGAGAAGCGAACCCGCAATTGCGAAAGCCGTCTCCGGCGTTGCCGTCAGCAGAACCGGAATATGCTCAGGGATCAAAGA
Source organism: uncultured Neorhizobium sp. (assembly GCA_964396135.1). Lineage (GTDB taxonomy): Bacteria > Pseudomonadota > Alphaproteobacteria > Rhizobiales > Rhizobiaceae > Neorhizobium. Next base: position 10,345 of record CAYNED010000022.1, on the reverse strand, counting down.
CTGAAGGGCTGAATCACAGATCACCGCCGATGCGCGACATGTCGCTAGGTCGGCTCGGGTCTTGCGTGATCGCAGAAAACAGATTTGCCCCTCGGAAGCCCGAGCAACGGGAGATACCGAACGGACGCGGCGGTCACCCGCCGTATCGTCAAGCAGTTCCGCCCCCAGACGAGAGGCCAGCTCACGCAGGCTTATCCCATCATGGGGCGGAAAAAACTCATTGGATTCCATCAAGTCAAGCAGCTCCAGAACAGATTCCAACTGCAGTTCTGGTCGTCGAAGATCAGAACTGGTTCGCCATGCTGAACCGGAATTCCTGGGTCTCGTCGAAGTCTTCCTTGACGACGGGGATCGCGTAGTCAACCCGGATCGAGCCGAATGGCGATGCCCACTGGATGCCCGCACCTACGGATGCGCGCCAGGACATGTCGGTACCGCGTACCGTCTCGCCGTTGGTTGCGACGTCGTTGCCATAAAGGGTTCCTGCATCGGCAAAGAGAGCCGCGCGAAGGCCGAAGTCCTCTGGGAAGGCCGGCATCGGGAAGGTCACTTCCGCCGAGGTCGTGAAGTAGGTCGTTCCACCGATCGCATCGCCGTTCGACATGCGCGGACCAATGCCGTCATTCTCGAAACCGCGAATCATACGGCCGCCGACGCGGAACTGGTCGAAGACATTCAGATCGTCGCCTGTGCCAACCACGTGACCAGCACCAACTGCGAGCGAGCCAATGATGTCCATTTCGTCCGACAGGAGATGGAAGTAACGCGCACGACCGGAGAGCTTGTAGAACTCGGAATCACCACCGAGACCGGCATATTCCTGTGTAAGAGACGCGTAGATACCTTCACGCGCCAACGTTGTGCTGTCGAGGGTGTTGTAGGTAAGCGTCTGAGAAATGGAGGACTGAACGAAGTCGCCTTCCTCTATCAGCCGCTGGTATGGATATGAGAGATTGTCACCAACATCCCATGCGCCTTCGCCATCGTACTGAAGTTTCTTGTAGGTGTAGCGGAACGTCGTCGCCAGATCGTCAGTGATCGGCGCCGTCACGCGCAGCGTGAAGCCCTGCTCGTCATAGTCATAGTAGT
>CAYNED010000022.1:0-9156 GCA_964396135.1 uncultured Neorhizobium sp. | reverse complement strand
GTGATCGGCGCCGTCACGCGCAGCGTGAAGCCCTGCTCGTCATAGTCATAGTAGTCTTCAGAAGATGTCTGGCTCTTGAAGAGGTCAAAGCCTGCTGCGAGCCGGTAGCCGAGGAAGTAAGGCTCCGTAAACGACAGTGTATAGCTGCGGGCGTCATCGAGACCGCCACCAACGGCGACCCGGATGAACTGGCCGCGGCCGAGGAAGTTCTTTTCTTCGATCGACGCTTCGAGAATCAGGCCATCTCCGCCAGCCGAGTAGCCGGCACCGATACCGAAGGAGCCGGTTGGCTGATCCACGACATCTACGACCACAACAACGCGGTCAGAGGCCGAGCCCGGAGCCGTGGAGATGTTGACTGTGGTGAAGTAACCCAGAGCTTCAAGCCGGCGCTTTGCCCGCGAAACCATCTGCTGGTTGAAAGCATCGCCTTCGCTGAAGTCGAATTCGCGGCGAATGACGTAGTCGCGCGTGCGGGTGTTGCCGCGGATATCGATCCGCTCGACATAGGCACGCTCGCCCTGATCAACGAGGTACGATACGCCGATCGTCTGATTGTTGAAGTTGCGGTCGCCGCGCGGGGTCACGCGCGCGAAGGGATAACCGGCTGATGCAACCCGCTGCGAAATCGCTTCCATCGACTTCTGCACGTCAGCCGCATCATAGGTATCGCCGGCGCGGGTCCGAACCAGACCCTGCAGGTCCTGCGATTCTACACCTTCAACCGTCGACTCGACCACAACGTCGCCAAAGCGATAACGTGGACCCTCTTCAACCGTAAACGTGATGTTGTACTGGTTGGTGGACTCGTCCAGCACCGCGTCCGAAGAGATGATGCGGAAGTCGGGATAGCCGTGATTGTAATAGAACTGCCGCAGCGCATCTTCGTCGGCGCGCAGCTTGTCCTGATTGTAAACGTCCTTGCGGGTCAGGAAGGAAAGCGGGCCGGATTCCTTGGTCAAGATCACCGACTGCAGACGACCATCGCCATAGGCCTGGTTACCGACGAAATTGATGTTGGCGATCTTCGTGCGATCACCTTCGTTGATGACGAAGGCGAGGTTCACGCGCCCCTGCCCCACCGGAACGACCTGCGTCGTGACCTCGATGTCGCTACGACCAATGGCCGAGTAGGCTTCGCGCAGACGCTCGATGTCGGAGTTGATGAGCTCCTGGTTGTATGGTCCAAGCGGTTGCGTCTGAACGACAGCCGCCAGCTTGTCGTCCTTGATCTTGCGGTTGCCGTTGAAGACGACCTGGTTGACGAGCTGGTTTTCGCTGACCGTCACGACAAGCGTGCTTCCGGAAACCGCGATGCGGACGTCGGAGAAATAGCCTGTGGAATAGAGCCGCTTCACCGATTCATCGATGTCGACATTGGAGAAGGTGACGCCGGGACGGATCGTCAGGTTGGCGCGCACCGCCTCTTCACCAGCACGTTCAGCCCCCCGAACCTGCACATTGCGAATGACGGCCGCCTCTGCGACGGATGCGGAAGCCAGAACCGAGACGCCAGCCCCTGAAGCGACAACACTAGCAGACAGCGCAACCGCCGACACTGCGTTCAGAAACTTAGAACCAGCCTTCATTTCAATACTTACCTTTTCCCGTTGTCCCCGGCGGGTGGAGCCCGACTCCGGCCACACGTGTGTCGTTTTACCTGCTTTTGCCCTACAAGCAAGGCATCGCGTTAAAATCTGTTTACTTCACAAGAGGGCGTGGCAGCGAGGCCACGCTGTCGTCAAAACACGGTAAACAAACAGTTTTAATCAAATTCAACCCATCCAACGGCCGAAGGTGTCGTTCCAGGTGGCAAACACCATCAGTGTCAGGATCATGGCAAAACCGAAGCGGAAGACGACCTCCTGAACCCGCGGGCTGAGTGGTCGTCCCCGCACCGCCTCGAGCCCGTACATCAGAAGGTGCCCGCCATCCAGAACGGGAATCGGGAACAGGTTCATCAATCCCAAAGACACCGAGATAACGGCTGCGAAATTGAGGAGCGCTGCAAATCCCAGCGTTGCCATCTGGCCAGTCGTTTCGGCGATGCGGATCGGGCCGCCGATCTGATCGGCGCTCATCCGTCCGGTGAAGATGTTGCCGAGATACTTGAAGGTCCCGGTGATGATGTGGCCAGTTTCGCGCACGCCTTCGCCAATGGCGGCGAGCGGGGAATAGCTTTCCAAGCGGAAATTGCCCCGCTCTGCATTGGTGACGATACCGATCTGGCCGAGCTCGATCTTGTTGCCGAACTGGTCGGTGATCTCCGTCCGTTGCGGCATCATCGGCAAGTCTACCTGCCGACCGTTGCGCTCAACCGTCACGACGATCTGCGTTTGAGGGCGAACGGCCACATAGCGCCGCACATCGTCGAAGGTCCGGATCCGTTCCCCGTCAAGCGCAACCAATACGTCCCCAGGCTCAACACCGGCGGCCGCAGCCGCGCTCTCGGGGCGGACTTCCGCCACCACGGGATCCGAAATCATCCGGCCATAGGTGGAGAAGAGAAGAGCGAAGATCGCGATCGCAAGAATGAAGTTGGCAATCGGGCCTGCCGCCACTGTGGCCGCACGCTTCCACAGGCGGGCTCCCGCCAATGTCTGCGCCCGCTCAGCCTCAGTCAGACCGGCGAGATTGGCAGAATCAGGCGTGCTGGCCGCGTCCTCGTCGCCAAAGAACTTCACGTAGCCACCAAGCGGGATGGCCGACAGCTTCCAACGCGTTCCATGGCTATCAGTAAAGCCAACGAGTTCCGGGCCAAAGCCTACGGAAAAGGCCGTCACCCGGATACCGCACCAGCGCCCGACGAGGTAGTGGCCCATCTCGTGGATGAAGACCAGCACCGACAAAACGACGATGAAGGGAATAATGTAGCCGGTGAGCAGTCCGATGATCGCCATCAGTGAGTATCCGTTCAGTCTCTTGTTCCGGCCAGGCCGGACGCGGTCAAAGGCCGAAAAGGAACTCGGCCACCGTCACATCAACATGGCCCCTCAGCGGACCAGACACAAGCGCCAGAAGAAACACTGCAAAACAGGCAAAAACGAGCCCGTCCACGCGATCCATCACACCGCCGTGTCCTGGAATCATATGACTTGAATCCTTCACGCCGAAGCGGCGCTTGATGAAGGATTCAAAAAGATCACCGATCTGGCTTGCGACCGAGAGAAGGAAAGCAAGTGCCACGACCCACCACGAAATCCGGCCGAAGGCAGCAAGCGTAAGGGCTGATCCGGCGACGATTGCGGAGACCGTGCCACCAATCGCTCCCGACCATGTCTTGCCGGGCGATATGCGCGGCGCAAGCTTGGGACCTTTCAATGCACGGCCGATGAAATAGGCCAGGATGTCGGTAGCCCAAACGACGGCAAAGATGAAGAGGACGGCAGCAAGCCCGGGCGCACCGCCATCGCGAATTGCTGCCAGCGAGACGCCGCTCAAGCCGGCATAAAGAAGACCGCCAGGAAGCCACCAGGTACCGCCGCCCACCAGCACCATCAGAGCAACCGTGATGGTGAAGCCGCTCAGCAGGGGCATGCTCATGTCGGGATCGCCAAACGCGATATTGGCGGCCAGCAGGATCAGCGCTACCCAGGCAACAAGATTGCCCCCAAAGTTACGCTCATTGAGGCTCGTGATCGTCGACCACTCGAAATAGATCAGCAGCGCAATGGCCGCGGCAAGCATCTGGAACGGCAAGCCGCCGAACCATGTTGCCGCCAGCACCACGGCTGCCATGACAATGCCCGAGGCGATCCGCTGCTTCAGCTCAGGGCTCATCAGCCACCCACCGCGCTCGTCACCGGAGACAGTCCGCCAAATCTGCGATCGCGGGAGGCGAAGATGCGCAGCGCATCGTTGAACTGCTGCCGATCGAAATCAGGCCAGAAGACGGGAAGAAAGACAAACTCGGAGTAAGCCGCCTGCCACAAAAGGAAGTTCGACAGCCGCTCCTCGCCGCTGGTTCGGATAATGAGATCGGGATCCGGAATGCCAGCCGTATCGAGGTGGCTGCTGATCATGTCCGCATTGATGTCCGACGGCTTCAACCGTCCAGCGGCAACATCTTCAGCGAGTCGACCGACAGCGCGGGCAATCTCGTTGCGGGAGCCATAGTTGAAGGCGATCACCAGGGTCATCGCGGTGTTGTTGCGGGTGGTTTCCTCCGCCTCCAACAGCAGCGGCAGAATATCGCTGCGCAGGTGCTCGCGTTCGCCGATGATACGGATGCGAACATTCTCGCGGTGCAGATCGGCAAGGTCACGGCGAATGAACCTGCGAAGCAAGCCGAGCAGATCCTCAACCTCGCTGATCGGTCGGCTCCAGTTTTCCGAGGAGAAGGCAAACAGGGTGAGAAACTTCACGCCAGCCTCGCCCGCAGCCTTCACCGTTTCGCGAACAGCTTCCACGCCTTTGTTGTGACCGATGGTGCGCGGCAGACCGCGTTGTTTCGCCCAACGCCCGTTGCCGTCCATGATGATGGCAACATGCTCAGGGATAACGGAAAGATCAAGATTGGCCATCGTATATCCGATTAGCGGGCATGGGAGCGCCGTGCAGGCTAACCTACACCTGCATGATTTCCTTTTCCTTCTCGCCGAGCAAGCGGTCAACTTCCGAAATCGTATCGTCAGTCATCTTCTGGACCTTGTCGGAAAGGGAGCGGCTTTCATCCTGACCGATATCGCCATCCTTTTCGGCCTTTTTCAGGTCGTCCATCCCGTCGCGACGGACGTGACGGATCGCCACCTTGGCCTTCTCAGCGTAATCGTGCGCAACCTTGACCAGAGACTTGCGGCGCTCCTCGTTGAGTTCAGGCAGCGGGATGCGAAGGTTCTGGCCGTCCATGATGGGGTTCAGGCCGAGATTGGATTCACGAATGGCGCGGTCGACGGCGCTCACCATGGACCGGTCCCAGATAGACACGCCAAGCATCCGGGGCTCCGGCACCGTGATGTTGGCGACCTGGTTCAGCGGCACACGCGAACCGTACGCTTCGACCACGACCGGATCCAGAATGTTGGCCGAGGCACGGCCGGTGCGCAACGACGCGATGTCGCTCTTGAAGGCATTGATGGCACCGTCCATGCGGCGCTTGATGTCGTTGAGATCGATTGATCCACTCATCCGTCTACTCCCGTAGTGTCTCGGGTTTGAAATCCCGTCTTAGTTATCGGACACGATGGTCTTGCGACCGCCACCGGTCAATATCTGCCCAAAACCGCTCTTCTCATGGATAGAGAAGACGATGATCGGAATGGAATTCTCTCTCGCCAGCGCGACGGCTGCCACATCCATCACCGCCAGTCCCTTTTCCAGCACCTCGCCATGCGTCAACTGTTCAAAGCGCGTGGCTGTCGGGTCCTTTTTCGGATCGGCGGAATAGATACCGTCCACCTGGGTGCCCTTGAAAATCGCTTCAGCGCCGATCTCAGCTGCACGCAAGGCAGCCGCCGAGTCTGTGGTGAAGAACGGGTTGCCGGTGCCGCCGGCGAAGATTACCACCCTGCCCTGCTCCAGATGGTGGAGCGTGCGTAGTTGGGTGAAGCTCTCGCAGATCTCCGGCATTGCGATGGCGGATAGAACGACCGTATCGATATCGAGCTTGCGCAGCGAGGTTGCAAGCGCCAGCGCATTGATGACCGTTGCCAGCATTCCCATGTGGTCGCCGGTGACCCGATCGCCACCCTTCGACGCCACGGCCACGCCCCGGAAGATGTTGCCGCCACCGACCACGACGCCCACTTCGACGCCCATGGCCCTTGCTTCGGCGATGTCAGACGCGATCCGATCGGCAACGGCGACATCGATCCCGAAACCCTGGCTTCCCATCAAGGCTTCACCAGACGCCTTGAGAAGGACACGCTTGTAAATGGGCTTGGGGGACATGGGCACTCCTGACAATTTGACCGGCTTGCCGATACACGAAGGGCACCGCGTTGTCACGCGGTGCCCTTGTCGTTTTACCGGGATAGTGAGCTTGTATCAGCCCTTGGCGACCGCAGCCACTTCCGCTGCAAAATCCGACTCTTCCTTTTCGACGCCTTCGCCGAGCAGCAGACGAACCATGCCGGTGACTTCGATCGGAGCGCCGACTTCCTTTTCAGCTTCCTTGACGGCTGCACCAACGGTCAGGTCGGGATTGATGACGAAAGCCTGCGAAAGCAGCGCGACTTCTTCGAAGAACTTGCGCATGCGGCCTTCGACCATCTTCTCGATAATGGCCTCCGGCTTGCCCGATTCGCGCGACTGTTCGATGAACACGTTGCGCTCGCGCTCGGCGACAGCTGCATCGACTTCCTCCGCGCGAATAGCAAGCGGCGCAGTCGCTGCGACATGCATCGCGACCTGACGACCGAGGGTCGCAAGAGCTTCCTTGTTGCCGGTGGACTTCAACGCGACGAGAACGCCAAGCTTGCCAAGGTTATCGGCGGCTGCGTTGTGGACATAAGTGGCTACGACACCGTCTTCGACCGACAGGAGTGCGGAACGACGCAGGCTCATGTTTTCACCAATGGTGGCGATAGAGTCTTTGATCGTGTCGCTGACAGGCTTGCCCGAGGCCGGGAACATCGCCGCGCTAACAGCGTCGACCGTACCGTCGGTCGAGAGAGCCACCTGGGCAATTCCACGAACCAGATCCTGGAAGGCGTCGTTACGGGCAACGAAGTCGGTTTCGGAGTTGACCTCCACGACGACTGCCTTGGTGCCGGCGCTGGCGATGCCGATCAGGCCTTCTGCGGCCGTGCGGCCGGACTTCTTGTCGGCCTTGGCGATGCCCTTGGCGCGCAGCCAATCGATCGCGGCTTCCATGTCGCCGTTGTTTTCAGCAAGTGCTTTCTTGCAGTCCATCATGCCTGCGCCAGACTTCTCGCGCAGTTCCTTCACCATTGCGGCTGTGATCTCGGTCATTGTGTGCCTCTTGTTTGCAAGTCGCCTCAGCCGGAAAAACATCGACGAAGGCAGCGTTGGGGACGAATGTACCCGGAAATATGACAGGGTAATGAAGACCCTTCTCGGGGAGGCTCGCCTCGACCCGGAGGATGAAAGGCGGCGCGGGCGCCGCCTTTCGAAGGATCAGGCCTGAGCCTGTGCCTCTGGTTCGGCTTCGCCTTCGAGTGCAGGCTCGATCGGCGTTTCAGCCGATGCGCCCAGATCGCGGCCGGACGCGCCCTGCTGGCGCGCAATGCCGTCGATGGCAGCGCGGGCAATCAGGTCGCAATAGAGAGCGATAGCGCGCGAAGCGTCGTCGTTACCTGGGATCGGATAGTCGATCAGGTCCGGATCGCAGTTAGAATCGATGATGGCAACGACCGGAATGCCCAGACGCTTGGCTTCGTCGATCGCGATCTTTTCCTTGTTGGTGTCGATGATCACCATCAGGTCCGGCGTGCCGCCCATGTCGCGGATACCGCCGAGAGCCTTGTCAAGCTTTTCGCGTTCGCGCTCCAGGTTGAGGCGTTCCTTCTTGGTGAAGCCCGATGCGTCAGAGGCGAGGATTTCGTCAAGCTTGCGCAGACGTTGGATCGAGTTCGAAATGGTCTTCCAGTTCGTCATCATGCCGCCGAGCCAGCGGGAGTTGACGTAATACTGGGCCGAACGCTTCGCCGAATCAGCAATCAGTTCAGACGCTTGGCGCTTGGTGCCGACGAACAGAACGCGGCCGCCACGGGCAACGGTGTCCGAGATGACCTGCAGGGCGCGCGACAGCATCGGCACAGTCTGTGCAAGGTCGATGATGTGGATGTTGGAACGATCGCCGAAGATATACGGCTTCATCTTCGGGTTCCAGCGATGGGTCTGGTGGCCGAAGTGAACACCAGCTTCCAGAAGCTGGCGCATGCTGAAATCAGGCAATGCCATGCCTTTTTCTCCTTTTCCGGTTGAACCTCCGCAAGGCGAACAGCACCCTCTTCGAGAATGCCACCGGCGGAACAGCCCGGATTTCTCCCGGACAATCCCATGCCTTACGTGTGGAATGGTGGTGCGCATACAGCCGATCCCGCCCAAAGGCAAGAGGAAGGCGTAAAAATAGCCGCTTTGCGTGTGTGTCAGCCTAGTTGGTTTCGTTGGCGAGTTGCCGCATCTCCGCCAGTACGGAGTCCTGGTCCTCTTCGCCGACTCGGTGAATGTCGTCGATGACGAAGCGGTTGTCTTCCGCCACTACATCGAACTGCACCTCGTTGACGCTTTCGCGCAGCTCCGGCTGATCGAGGCAGCGCCAGAGCTTGAAGGTGACCTTTACCTTGGTCACGCCATTCTGCTCCGGGCCCGCATCCACGGCGACATCTTCCAGAGGGCAACCGTCCTGGGAGGCTGTCACGACGTCGTAGCCGAAGGGATCTCCCGGGCCACCGTCTTCGGTTTCGTAGGCCGGCCGTTTGGAAGCTTCCGAATATGCCGCCTGGAACTGCCGGCTGAACAGTTGCTGCAGCGGCGTGGGGTCGAAGATATAGCTCCACTCGCTTTCGGCACTTCCCCAATTGGCAATGGTGATGTCCATCACCCTGCGAACCGGATCGGTGGGATCAGCAGCCGACGCAAGGCTTGCGGCCAGACAAAAGGCGGCGGTGAGAAAGGTGGTCCGCATAAAACAGGTTCCAAAGAGCGATTGTGGCTGGAGATTAACCGCGCGCGCAGGATTGGCAATGGCGGAGGCGCCCTCTCCCCGTGGACAAATGCCGCTTCACGACCAGGGTATGGCTTTGCGTCGCGGGCCGTCGATGCTATAGCGCAGCCCATTCGTGTTAAACCCGTCGGAACACCCGTTCCAGCCAGCGCCTAAAGAGGAATTCATGCAAAAGATCAAGGTAGCCAATCCGGTCGTCGATCTCGACGGCGATGAGATGACCCGCATCATCTGGCAGTTCATCAAGGACAAGCTGATCCTGCCCTACCTGGATCTCGACATCGAATACTACGACCTGTCAGTGGAAAATCGCGACGCGACGAACGACCAGGTCACCGTCGATGCCGCGCATGCCATCAAGAAGCATGGCGTCGGCATCAAGTGCGCGACCATCACACCGGACGAGCAGCGTGTCGAGGAATTCGGCCTGAAGCAGATGTGGAAGAGCCCGAACGGCACGATCCGCAACATCCTGGGCGGCGTCATCTTCCGCGAGCCTATCATCTGCAAGAACGTGCCGCGCCTCG